>CAYTWC010000001.1:0-28150 GCA_964441975.1 uncultured Acidimicrobiaceae bacterium
CGACGAGCCCCGAAGGCCGTCGCCGAATGGAGAGCATCATGTCGACTGACACGAAACAAGGACAGAGACATCAGGGCAGTTCCCGTACACCGTGGTACGCAGCGGCAGCCGCCGCGATGGTCGCGGTCGTCGCCGTCGGCGTCATCGCTGTCGGATCGAACAATACGGGTGATAACCCTGTCGCCAGCGAGCCGATCCGACTGACGGCCGGGGCATCCGACATCACTGCCTCGTGCATGGTCCTGACCCCCGAACTGCTCGCACCGGTCGAGGTCGCGTTCGCAGGTACGGTCACCGAGATCGATGGTGAAGTCGTGACCCTGCGGGTCACGCGGTGGTACGCAGGCGGCGACGCTGAAACCGTGATCGTGACCGCACCGGCCGGATTCGAAGCGTTGATCGGAAGCGTGCCGTTCGCACTCGGCGAGGACTTCCTCGTCTCGGCCACCGATGGCACGGTCAACTACTGCGGGATGAGCGGTCCTGCGACCGCAGAACTCCTGGCGATCTTCGACGGGGCGTTCCCCGGCTGACCGCCGAGCCGAACGAAGTGAGGCGAGGGCCCGGATCCCGGGCCCCCGCTTCGTTCGACATCGACCGCTTCGGCACATCCGACCGTCACCGCCTAACGTCCTGTGATGCGCCTCACATTCGTCAACGGACCGATCTGGACCGGGACCGCAGCAGACCCGGATTGGGTCACCATCGACGGAACGACAATCGTCTCCATCGGTACAGATACCCCACCAAGCGGCGAAGTATTCGACCTCGACGGTCGGTGCCTCATGCCTGGTTTCCAGGATGCGCACGTGCACCCACCGATCGGCGGGCTCGCATTGATCCGATGCGAACTCCACGAGGTCGACCCGGTCGACTACGCCGCAACGATCGCGACATACGCGGCAACGCATCCGGAGAGAACGTGGATCATCGGGGGTGGATGGCCCATGAACGCATTCGAAGGCGGAGTGGCCCACCGCTCGATCCTCGACGCCATCGTTCCCGACCGCCCGGTGCTCCTGCACTCGAGTGAAGGACACGCCGCATGGGTCAACAGCAGAGCACTTGAGATTGCGGGGATCGACGACACCACATCCGACCCGCCACACGGGCGAATCGAGCGCGACGCCGACGGTACACCGAACGGAACCCTCCAGGAGGGAGCGGTTGGTCTCGTCGAACAGTTCGCCCCGCCCGACACCCCGGCAGAGGTTGCCGATGGAATCCTGGCCGGGCAGGGCTACCTCCTGTCGCACGGCATCACAGGTTGGAATGATGCATGGGTCCGCCCGATCGACCACGACGCCTACCGCACACTCGACTCCGATGGCCGATTGATCGGCAATGTCCTCGGTTCGTTGTGGTGGGATCGTGACCGCGGCCCCGAGCAGCTCGACGATCTGCTGAAGATGACTCTGGAGGGCACGTCTCGGTATCGCCCGCGGGCGATCAAGCTGATGGTTGACGGAGTGATCGAGAACGGGACGGGAGCCGTGTGCAGCCCGTACGTCGGATCATCCGACGACCGGGGACTCACCTTCATTGCGAGCGATGTCCTGACCGAGATCGTTCCCCGCATCATGGCCGCTGGCATACAGCCCCACTTCCACGCGATCGGCGATTGCGCGATCCGCAGTGCGCTCGATGCTGTCGCATCCGCGGATCCTGCCGACACTCGACACGTACGTCCACACATCGCCCACATCCACCTCATCGACCCCGACGACATCCCCCGTTTCGCTGAGCTCGGCGTCACCGCGAACGCCCAGTCGTTGTGGGCCTGTCACGACGACACCATGACCGAGCTGACCATTCCTCGTCTCGGACCGGAACGCACCTCGTGGCAGTATCCGTTCCGCTCGCTCGTGGATGCAGGGGCAAGGCTGGCGGCGGGTTCCGACTGGTCGGTGTCGACCGCAGATCCATTCGCGCAGATGGCTGTCGCCGTGACCCGGGCGACGGATGACGCGCCGGACCCGTTCCTCCCGGACCAAGCGCTGACGCCGACCGAGGCGCTCACGGCATTCACGTTCGGTTCTGCATGGGTCAACCACGACGACCACCGAGCCGGGACCATCGAGATCGGAAAGGATGCCGACTTTGTCGTCGGCTCCGATCACCCCCTGTACGCGCCTGACATCGCACGGGTGAGGACCGAGGCAACCTTCGTCTCGGGTCGACTCGTGTACGAGCGATAGTCGGTCACTGATCGCAACCAGGTTTTTGACCGACCTATCGGTCGGCGACTCCTACGGGAGATCTCCGAAACGGCCCGCCACCGGTAGGAGCGCGGACGAACCAGCGTCCATCCACGCATCAGCGTTCCCTGCCGAGTTGTGATACCGAACGTAGAGTCTTCGGGTCGAGGGGCGGAACACGCCCGGAGAGTCATGGCCGTTCGCGTTCCAGTCTCCGGTTACGAATCTGTCATTCGGATTCCCGAAGATGAACGAGGCGTGCGCGACACCTTGCGTATGGGCGTTGCGGAGATACACGAGACCGGTCGATGTGCGATACAGACCGAACGTGTCGATTCCGTCGCCGTCGAAGTCTCCGGCGAACGGGACGTCCCCGGGGTTCCCGAAGAGATAGTCGGTCGTGGCCTTGCCAAGTCCCTGGTCGGCGCTCCCGAGCTTGTCGATGACGTAGAACCTGCCTGACGATGGTCGGTAGAGACCGACGGTGTCGCAACCGTCGCCGTTGAAGTCTCCTGCAAGAGGCACGTCACCCGGATTGCCGAAGTAGAACGTGATGTCGGCAACACCCTGTGTGTTCGAGTTCCTGAGGTACACGTAGCCGTCCGATCGGCGATACAGACCCGGTGTGTCGATACCGTCGCAGTCCCAATCACCCATGAATGGTGCGTCCCCCGGATTCCCGAAGTAGAAGGTCTTCGCATCGCTTTCGATGTCGGTGATCCACCATCGGCCGGTCGTCGGATCGACGAGGCCCGGCGAATCACCACCCGGCACCCCGACGTAGACCGACGGGGGTGTATCCGAGATGATCGAATTGACCACGACGGGGAACCCGCTCTTTGCGATGATGAAGAACCCGGGGTACCCCTTCGTCTCGAAGTCGTCCGAGGGATTGTCGACGATCACCGAGTCCGTGACGTAGAGCTCGCCCGTGCGGTTGTTCGACACATAGAACACACCACCGCCGCCGGCGCGGGCGTGGTTGCGCTGGATCCTCGTACCTTCGAGGCGAAGCGTGTATGTGTTGCCGTCAAGGGCGATCGCCCCACCGTTTCCACCTCCCGGTGTGCCCGGCTTCGCGGGATTGGCACCCCAACCGGTTGTGTCGTTGTCGGTCAGCAGGCTGTTGATGATCGTCCACGACACACCGATGCTCGACAGTGCACCGCCGTTCGAGCAAACGTTTCCGAGGCCCGGTTCGCCACCGAACGTGCTGTTCACCACGTACACCGGCTGTGTGTTGTATTGGCTGAACACACGGACGGCGCCGCCTCCGACGTCGGGACCGGTGTCGGCACAGACGTTGTTGAAGAATCGCGAGTTGACGATCTTGAAACGGCCGCCTCTGACCCAAATGGCGCCACCGCCATCGTATTCGTGCTCACCCTTCGAATTTCCGTTGATGAAAGTGAGGTTCTGGACGGTCAGCTCCGGGTACTGCTGGTTCTGGCAATGGGGGGTCGTCCATACCTGCGCCGGATCACAGGTGTTCATGTAGAGGATCCGGACAGCGTTGCGACCGTTGAGCGTGACTTTGCCACCGCCGTCGATGACGACCTTGTTCGATGCGTCGTTGAACACCTTTGCGGTCGCATACATGTCGATGGTCACCGGCGCCGGACCGCAATCGAACGTGATGACCCCGCCCTGGGCGACCGCGGCGACAACCGCTGCTGACGTGCAGGACGCCGGAGACCCGTTGCCGATGACGTGGTCGGGGTTCGTCGAGTCCTCTGCTTGACCTGCGGCAGGAACCGGTGAGAACCCGTCCGGGTTCCCCGCGGGCGGCAACGCGTCCGCTGGCTGTGCACACGCGAGCAACCACAGGACGACGAGCGCAACAAGCGCCGCGCCGACGCTGAGACGTCGACCGTTGAAGGTCAATCGTTGTACATGCATGCAGTCACCGGTCTTTCAGCCACTATCGGCAGCAGCCGGCCGTTTCTTGAATCTCCGGTTCCGACTCAGCGGGTGGGGCGGGTCCCGCCGATCGACCGCACGACGACAGCAGCCGCGTACACTCGAATCCGCGCTCGGAGAACCAAACATCGTGCGACACCCGCCGACGTCGACCGAGGACACTACGTGACCACCGACACCGTATCCACTCGCATCGTCGTTGCTGGTATCGCGGGTTCGGGGAAGTCCACGGTGGCCCGAGAAATCGCCACCCAACTCGGACTTCGATTCGTTGAGGGCGACACGTTCCACCCGCAGGCCAACATTGCCAAGATGACCGCCGATGAGCCGCTCACGGACGCGGACCGTTGGCCGTGGTTGGAGGCGATCACGTCCGAACTCCGTGGTTCGCCGAGAATCGTTGTGTCATGTTCGTCGCTGCGGAGATCGTATCGCGATCTGCTGCGACAGGCTGTGGACGTGCGTTTCATCTTTCTCGATGTAGGCGCCGACGTCGCTGCCTCCCGGGCAGCACACCGCGTCGATCACTTCATGTCGTCGGCGATGATCGAGAGCCAGATCGCTGCCCTCGAACTGCCTACACCCGACGAGCTCGACGTGATCGTGGTGCCAGCCGACGGTCCGGTCGACAGCGTCGTCGGATTGGCGATGGAAGCGCTGGGAGCGCCGTGATCGTCCGGGGCCGTCGAACGGCTCCCGGGCGCTTCAGTTGCCGACGATCCCGGCGGCGGTGCGGTGCGCCTCGATCGACTCGAGGTATGAGCGACGGTGGGACGGATCACTGATCCGCGCGGCTCGTGCCGCAACACGCTCGGCGGTGAGTCTGCGCAGCTGAGTGGCCCGCTCTGGATCGACGTGGTCGATGACCTCGATGCATCGGAGCAACGAGACCGTCGTCTCGACCGCACCCTCGAACATGTCGTCGCCCTCATCCTCAAGCACTGAATCGACCAAGGCGACGGCGTCTGCCACGTCGCCACGTCGGAGCATCGCGGTAGCGCACGCTGCCCTCGACTCGTTCGCCAGATGATGTTCTCCGAGTTCGGTGCGGAGATCCGCCGCCTCGCCAAGAGCTTCGGAAGCGAGGTTGTATCGCTCGAGATCGAGCAGGCAGACGCCGACACCGTGCAAGTCGTACGCCTCACCTCTCCGACGCCCGATACGGCGGTCGATCGCCAATGCCTCACGGTACAGGATCAGCGCATCATCGGGATAACCCATCGCCCGCCGGGTCGCCCCGAGATTCCCCTTGCTTATGGCGATTCCCCACGCGTCATCCATCCGTTCTCTGATGGCAAGCGCAGCGGAGTACAACTCCATGGCAACCCCGTAGTCGCCGACCGCCCACGCCGTACCGCCAGCGTTGTCCTTGTGGTCGCCTTCGCCCATCAGATAGCCGATATCGGCGCTGCGTGCTGCACCTGCCTCATGCATGGTCCTCGCTTCCGAGTAGTCACCCAATGCAAAGAGAGCGGAACCCAGGTTGTTGAGGGCTCGGATCTCGTCAGTCACATTTCTGAGCGAACCGAACATGTCGGCGGCAGACCGGTGGAGCGATACCGCCCTCTCGAAGTCGCCTCCATCCCATGCGATTCCTCCAAGGAAGTCATCCACGGATGCGACCCCTGATGCATCGCCGATTTCTCCATAGAGCGAACGTGCCTCCTCGGCGTGGCTCGACGCCCTGTCGTTGTGCCCCCGGTGTCTGGCCAGTTGTGCACGGAGGAACGCCAGCGAAGCGCGGTCTGACACGTGCAGCGAGGCATCGGGCGCAGCGAGGGCCCTTGCGACGACCTCCTCTGCCTCTGCATACGAACCATGCGCCGAGAGCAGCCGTGCACGGAGGATCGACAACTCTGCGGCGATCGTAGGGTCGGTGGATTCCATCTGCTCCATCGCCGCCAGGTCGAACTCCTGTGCATTCCTGTCGCCGACGATGTCGTGGACGCCGAACCGCAGCCGCAGAATCTCGAAACGTCGGTCGGGGGCGTCGTCGCCGACGAGCGCCAAAGCCCTGTCAAGATGATCGATCGCTTCCGCATTGGCGTACCGACTCGATGCCGCCTGTGCTGCGATGACATAGTGTGCGACAGCGTCGGACGCCAGTCCTGCCCGGTCGTAGTGGAAAGCTAGTTCGGCGGCCGTGCGCTCGTGCGACCCGTGGACCTGCTCGATCGCCCGCGCGGCGCTTTCGTGGAGAATGCGGGCCTCGGCGTGGGGAAGCATGCCGTACGCGGCATCGCGGACGAGGAGATTGCGGAACTTCGCCGACATGCCCGAGTCATCGAGATCCCACAGTCTCGCCTCGACTGCGGTCTTGGCATCGACATCGACGCGCTCGGGCTCCTCAGTCATGACAGCCAGGACGGCCATGTCGATCTCACGCCCGAGAACAGAAGCAACTTGAACCGTTCGGCGCACCGCCGCCGGCAGTTCGTCCAGACGTGCCACCAGAACACGCCGAAGATCGAGCGGTACGTCGGTACCCGGAAGGTCAAGACGGTTGTCCGCCAATGATGTTCGCTTGACGTACTCGAGGAGCTGTCTGGCGTAGAAGATGTTCCCGTCCGAGCGGTCCATGACGAATTCGACGAGCTCTTCGTCCGGCGGCCTTCCGAGCAGACGTTCGGCGAGCTCGGATATCTCAGCGCTTTCGAGCGGTTCGAGCTTGACCAGGTGGTCGACCGGTACCGGTGTTGCGGCAGTCCGTGTCTCGATCAACACGGCGATGCGACGATCGGACAGGTCTTGTTGCAGTCGTGAAAGGATCTCGGCAGTTCCGCTGTCGACCCACTGTCCATCGATGACGTAGATCACCACCGGACCGGACTGCTCGATCGCAAGGACGAGGCTCTCGACCGCAGAGACGAGCACCTCGAATTTGACCTCCGGGTCGATCGTGTCCCCGACCGCACCGTCGTATCCATCGTCGAGGTCGAGTAGCTCGCCCAGGATTCGTCGGCTCCGTTTGATCTCGTCGGACAACAACGGGGCATCGACGGCCAGCTGATTGAAGAAGCCTTCGAGTCGATCTGCGCTCTCGACCTCTCCGGGGCGACCGAAATAGCCTGCGAGGGCGTCTCGAAGCGTTGCAAGTGGTTGCGACCGGATCTGGTCTGCCTGAGCCTCCAGCCACGTTGCCGGCGGCGTTCGCGTCTCAAGCCGTTCCCGCAATGTCCCGACGAGCCGGCTCTTGCCGCTCCCTGCCTCACCGACCACTGCAATGACCCCGGCCGATCTGTCTGACCACAGCGGTGCGATGAGGTCCTCGAGCTCATCGAGTTCGCTCCGCCGTCCAACGAAGGCTCCCCGGAACGGATCGGCACGACGAACCGGCGGAACATGGACGACACGGTGAGTCGGAACGGGATCGGCGAACCCTCGATAGGTGACCGGCCCCAGGGCGTCAAGCACCCACGGTTCATCGAGTCGGGCACGAATCTCCCCATCGACCCGAATCTCCCCCCATTCGGCGATCGAGCACATTCGGGCGGCGAGATTGACACCCGAACCAATGCACGTGTACGACTCGTGCCGTGGCGTGCCCACGAACCCGGCGAACACCGTGCTACGCGTGACCCCGGCCCGGATACTCGCAGCCACTTCGGATCGCAGGTCAGCGAGGAACCGAAGCGCATAGCCGATGTCGCGTTCCCGACTCGTCGGCGCTCCCCAGAAGGCAAAGACGCGTGCTCCGTCGCCCAGGGCGGCCGGTACGACGTTGCACAGGTATCCCTGATGATGGTTGAGCAGCTGGAGCAGTCGGGCCATGGGTGAGCCACCGTCGACACCGGGCATCTCGGCGAGCTCGACGAAGACGGACACGACATCGCGGAACTCCCCGGTGTTCGGTGCGTTCTCGAGCGTCGAAGGGTAGAAAGCGAGGGGACTGGGCGGTCCCGACCAATTCGACGGATGCGGTGGGCGCTCGACGTCGAAGGTCCTCTCGACGGTTCGGAACCCCTGACCAACCTCCGTCGACATCCGAAGATCGAGATGCATCGCCGAAGTCGGACCCACGACGATTGCGCCTCCAGGCGCCAGACTCTCACCGGCGAGTGCCTCGGAAACCGCGGAGCCATAGTAGGTATAGGCACCGTTCTGCCTTCCACGACCATCTTGAGCGCGCCAGATCCTCCACTCGATGGATCCCGCCCCGACCGCACACCTCACCGTGAGCGCCGCGGAACCCGCTGGGGTCGGCAGCTCACCGAGCGATGCCAGCAATCTCAGTACATCGTCCGCGGCCATTGCCGCTCTGTGGACGGTGTCGTCGAGGTCCCCGAGAAACACAGCGACGACTCCATCACCCGCGAACTCCGAGACGAAGCCACCCCACGCGGCGACGCGGTCGACCATTGGGGAGAAGACGGTCTTGAGTATCTGAGCTTGCGCCTCAGCACCCGCCGTACCGAAACGTTGGAGGCTGGCTGACAACTCAGTCGAACCTTCAGCATCGATGACGAGGGCCGCTCCGGTCGAGCGCCCTACGAACTGTCCATCGGCGGCCATCTGGGCGAGATGCTCGGGTACCAACCTGTGCATGGACCGATACTACAAACCGCCGGCCCGGCTGCCGAAGAAGCGCATCACCGTATTGGTACGCCAAGTGGAACGGATGCCAATGGACGAGCACTCTACGTAGTCGTCGAGTGACTTTTCCCCTTACGGACAGTGTTCGGTGCGACTACTGTGTGATGAGGCGGAAACTTTAGGGAAGGCGCTCGATACATGTCCAAGATCCATTCTTCGCGTCGCATGCGCTGGCTCATCGTTGCCGCACTGGCGGCGATTCTCACCATCGGAACCATCACAATCGGCATTGCGAGCTCGGGATCGCCCGATGAGATCCGGCTTGTTCTCGACCACGGCACGAGCGAGTTCCAGTACGGATCGGAACGACAGAAGATTCGCACCGGTCACAACCAATGCAACGCAAATCCTGACAAGTATGGGGCCGGTCTCGTCACCGTCGAAACCGGGGCATACAGCTGGCACCACAAGCCGGTCGACGGAAAACTCGGCCTCGTCAATGGTGGTCTCGGCGTCAGCGCGACCGGATACTGGTGGGAGATCGCATGTGGCAAGATCGACTACTGGGGATCAGGCAAGTCCGAGTCCATCTCATTCGGAGTCGGACCCGCGATCAACAACCAAGTATTCACCTACGTCGACTTCGACTTGAGTGCGAAGCACGACTCCAGAGTGCGATTCGACTTCTATCAGGGTGACACGATCGTAGGAACCCAGATCACCGATCTCGAAAGCAGCGCAAGACACTCAGAGTCGAACAAGGGACACGACTGGCACCACGACAAGTACCGAGTCCTTGCGTTCCCGACCGCACCCGACGGTCCGCCGACAATGACGCCCCCGGAAACCATCGTGCCGTTCGATCGGATCGTGGTATCCGCAGCTAAGGGTGCGGTGTCGGTCGAGGGCGGATCAAACTGGGGCAAGGAGTACAACAACTCGGACAAGGGACGCCCGACCGTCTTTCATCTGACGACGTCGATCGCAGAGATTTCTGTGGATGCATCGGTTCTCGGGTACCCGGACGACGATCTCGGCTTCGTGGAAGCAGGAACGACGCTTGACTGGAAGTACGCCGTCACGAACACAGGTGATCTCCCACTGACGAACATCAACGTCATCGACAGCACCGGACTGACCATCTCCGGACCGTCCGGCGACGACGGTGACAACATTCTGTCCGCCGCCGAGACCTGGTACTACACGGCTTCGAGCCCTGCGGTCATGAGTGCACCGGGAGGCGGCGGGGAGACCCACGAGATCACGGCCACCGGCCAGTCGGCGGATGACGGTGTGTCTGCGACAGACGAGATCACCTACTTCGGAATGTCAGCATCGATCGAGATGGACAAGACGACGGAGGGATCCGATGACGGAGGCGTCTACTCGGGGCCGGGAGACGACGTGCTGATCAACGCCGGCGACACCGTCACGTGGACCTATCACGTCACCAACACCGGAAATGTCCCTCTGACCATTTCCGTCGAGGACAACCCCGAGGGGTCGGCGAGCTGCCCATCGGGTTCACTCGCACCGGGGGCATCGGTGGACTGCTCGCTGACCGCAACCGCGGACGAGAGCCCTGGCGAAGCGCTTGCGGACGGGACGTATGAGGACGGATACTCCAATTCAGCGATCGCAACCGGCACGCACGGGCCGACCGAAACCAGCGTTGAATCGACAAGCGACGAATCAGGCTATTTCGGTATGAATCGATCCCTCTTCATCGAGGTGACGAACAACGGTGTTGGGACACCTCCCGTCGTATCCGATCCGGAGGTCGTCTGGACGGTCTTCGCACGGAACGACGGCAACGTCGAGGTCGAGGTGATCGTCGCGGAGGAGAACGTTCCTGACGGTGCGAGTCCGAATCAATGTGACATCGCCGAATCGCTCCTCCCGGGGGAATCCGACTCCTGTGAGATTCGGACGCCTGCAGTGGACGGTGAACAAACGACGACGTTCACGGTTCGCGGAGAAGATCCGCTCGGCATGGTGATCGAAGAGACCAGCGGTACCGTCGGCTACTACGGCGGTCTCGCTTGCGGTGAAAGCGCTGAGAGCGGTGGACCTGATCTCACCGACACGCCGTTGGCTGGCTTCTTCGTCGGGCCATCGACGAAGGACGATTCGACGGACTGCGCTGTCGCTGTCGATATCGTCACCGAGAACGACCCCGAAGAGCCGGAACAGTCGGTGTTCCTCGGTGCACCCGTCGGCTACAGCTGGGTCGGCGTGACCGGGTTGCTGACGATCGAGTGGGACATCGAAGATCCGGCCGACGGTCTCAGGCCGACGCTCCAGACCAACGGTCTTGTGACGGAGGAGGTACCGGTGTGTGCGGGGGATGTCGCGGTTGAGATCGCCGAACCCGCCCCGGGTGACTTCATGTACACGTTGATCGACAACCCGGTCGGTGACGGGAGCTATCCGAATGCGACCGGCGGAGGTGATGTCTGTCTGGTACTCCACACCACGCGGACGATCAACTACGACAACGGTGGAACACCGGAGGTGAAGACACTCACGACTGAGGTCTTCTACATCTTCAACGATCCACGACTCAGCCGCCCACGCTGACACCAGGAGGTCAAGGAACGTTCCGTACACCCAGTGTGCGGAACGTTTCTTGCGCCTCCGACCGCTGACCGTCCAAGACCGCCGAACTGTCGATGCGGTCGAGTGTCGCCACGAGTAGTGCTGCCTCGTAGGTGTCGCCGCGATCGCTGGCTTCGGCGAGACCACCCTTGAGGACGGACATGGCCTCATCGTGTTGTCCGTCGGCGTCGAGGATGGAGCCCCTGACTCTGGCGAGAAGCGGTGCGAAGAAGTCGAGGTGCTCGTCGGGAGCCTCGCCGGTTGCGCGGTCGAGTATGCGCAGTCCGGCAGCGGGGTCACCCGAGCGGCAAGCGGCGTCGGCGAGATGGATCGAGGCCTCAAGTATGTCGGCATCGAGTCTCAGACCGCGCGAGGCAGCTATGGCTGATTCGAGGTACTGCGACGATTGGTCGAGTTCCCCGCGCAGTCCGAACATCCTGCCGATCAGGATGTCGACAAAAGCGATCCCCTCATCGAACCCAGATGCCGCATGTACTCGCCTCGCCGAGAACAAGGGTTCCTCGGCTTCATCAAACCGACCCTGATTCACGAGCACCTCGCCGATGTTCGAATCAGCGCGGGCGACCTCGACGACGTTGCCAACGCGATCGAGAGCGGTGCGGCCCTCTCGATAGAACTCAAGCGCCCCTACCCAGTCACCCCGCCAGTAGGCCATGACTCCGAGGTTCTGCGCAACCTGTCCCTCCTGGTCAAGTCGCCCGTGTTCCCGGTAGATCTCCAAGGATCGCTCGGAATTGGTCGCGGCCGTCAGATCTCCGAGCATCACGAGCGAGTAGTCCAGTACAGAGAGCGCCCTGGCGAGAGCAATGTCGTCGTCGACCGACTGCGCAGCCTCGATCGCAGCAAGTGCTGCTTTCCGCGCCTCGGTCGGTTTCTGCTGCGCCTGTCTGATGACCGCTTCCATCCCGATCGCGTCAGCCCTCTGCTTGCGCATCGCCGGGCTGTCGATCGACTCTGCGAGATTCCGTGCTCGGGTCGCCTCGCTGAGCGCGGCCGAATATCTGCCCGCCCGTTCCTTTGCACTTGCGCGTTTGAGAAGGATCGCAGCCTGCTGCTCGGGATCGTCGCGAGCCCATTCCGACGCGCGTCGATAGGCGTCGAGCGCGGCATCGAACTGGCCGAGCTGCTCACGGACATCCCCGAGATCCGTCCATACCTTCATCCGGGACGCTTCATCCACCGCGGCGAACCGTCGTGCGGCTTCAAGGGCCCGCTCGTACTGGGCTGCAGCCGACGCGTTCGCGAACAACGCCCTGTTACGGTCGGCTGCCATACGGGCATACCGCCAGGCTGCCTCGTGATCACCGGCCTCTGAGAAATGGAGGGCGACCATGTCGGCAACGGATTCCTCATCACCTGAGGCACTCGCCAGCAAGAGCGTTCCCGCGGCAGCGTGCAGTTCCCGTCTCAGGCGATACGACAGACCCTCGTAGGCCATATCACGGACCATGGCGTGTCGGAACTCAAGCCGGGATGAACCGTCCCCATCGATGAACGCCGCCAGGGTGGTTCGCGTTGCCTCGTCGAGATCGATCTCCTGGCTCCGGAGAAGGTCCCTCGCCACGCTGACCCGGAAGCTGCGCCCGAGCACAGACAGGTACCGCAATACTCGCCGAGCCAATGGAGGGAGGTTGTCGATCTGACTGCCGACCACGCCGTCGAGCGAGGTGGGCAACGATGACACATCGCCCGATTCCCGCACGATGGTGACGAGTTCCTCGACGAACAGTGGGCTACCGCCGGAGCGGCGCGCGATCGTTGCGACGATGTCCGGACGAAACGGAGCGGCCTCGGTGGCCGCGTGGATCAATTCGGTGACCTCGTCGTCTTCGAGCGGTCCCAAGGGGAGTTCGTCGGTCCCTTCGACGACTCCCTCCCTGCTCGTCGCCAACACGATCCACGGCCGTTCGGACAGATCCGAAGTGTCGGAGGCGATCCGCTCGAGGAGGGATGTGGTGGCGGGATCTGCCCAATGGATGTCGTCGGCGAACACGACGAGCCCCTCGGGGTACACCGTCGCGAGCAGCCTTGTGACCACGTCGACCGTGCGTTCGTGACGGAATCTCGGCTCGATCGCAAGCGTTTCGGGGGTCGGATCCAACTCGATGTGTGCGACGTCGCCGATCAGCGGTGCGAACGGTGCAAGATCCGGTGCGACCGTCGATATCGCGAGCCGAATCTGCTCTGCCATCTCGGGCTGCGGTCCACGATCGACTCCGAGGGTTGTACGGATCGCATCGCGCCATGACCGATACGGGTTCGCGGACCCGTATGGCTCGGACCGGACATCGATCCGCGGCACCGCGAGGTCGGCGACCGCTTCGGATACCAGACGGGTCTTGCCGATACCGGTCGGACCGGTCACAGTCACACCGGTTCCCGAGCTTGCGAGCACCTCCGAGATTCGTGCGAGCTCGACGGGCCGGCCGACCATCGGTGAACGGTTCTCGAGGGAATCGCGCGTTCCGGATTCATCGCCGATCGCGTACGCCTGCACCGGCGCCGATTTGCCTTTGACGTGAAAAGGTTCGACCGGGGCCGTGCTGAAGAGCGTTGACGATCCGTCGATGACCGGCCGCGTCGCGAACACCTCACCCACCGGACTGGCGGCCATGAGCCTGGCAGCGAGGTTCACCGTGTCGCCCATGATGGTGTATGTCGAGCGCTCGGACGTGCCGACCTCGCCGGCGAACACGTCGCCCCGATTGACCCCAACACGGGTCTGGAGCGGAGTCGAGACGTCGACGATGCGACGTGCGGCTCGGAGCATGCGGCCGTCCTCGTCGACCCGGGTCCTCGGGACACCCGCCACCAGGATGATCTTGAACGAGTTCCGGTCGACGTCGGTAGCAAGAAACGTGACTTCTTCCTCGTCCGCGATCGCCATCACGGCCGACACGAACTCGGCTATGGCGGCCGCGGTGGCCGCGATCCCTGTGGTTACGACGAGATCGTCGACCCCCGCCGCCTTGACGAATGCGACCGTCGCCTGCCGGTGCTCCGAGTCGGGCGTTCCCGCACCGAGGAACGGACGCAACGCCGTCGGGATGAGGTCGTCCACCTCCCCACCGGTTGACCGATCACGACCCGTTGACTCGATCGGCGGAACGCGCGGTGTCCTCCAACGCAGCAGCCATCCGTCCCCCTTGGCCGCGGATGCCGAACCGGAAGGCAACAGGGCCCGGGTGGAATCACTGACGACGATCTCGCCCGCCTCCGCGATGCCCTCCATTTCGGTGACCCGAGAAGCAGCGGCGCCGCCGACGATCAACTCCACGTGGGATCCATCGGCTCGGAACAGATGAACCGGACCGGTGTGCACACCTTGGGACATCCGCAGCGGAACCCGACCGACGGAGGTCGGGATCTCGGCAGCGATCCGCAACGCAGACCGCATCTCGACGGTCGCCGACGCTGCCTGCACTGCATGATCGTCTCCCTCGAACAGGAGCAGGAGCGCGTCGCCACCGTACTTGACGAGGCTCCCACCTCGTCGCGCCGCGAGGTCCAGCATGTCGCCGAACACCCGATTGAGGATCTCGGTCAGCTCCTCGGCACCAACTCGGCCGAGTGTCGCAAGTTTCTCTGAAAGCGCTGTGAACCCTGAAATGTCGACAAAGCACAGCGTGCCCTCGACTGTCTTCCATATCTGTTCCGGATCGGTACCCCAGTCGCGCAGGTGTACCGACGCGAAACGATCGAGATTCGGGGTGAGATCCACAGCGCCTTCCAGGTCCGAGGAACAGCTGACACACTACCCAGCCCACCGACGGGACCCAGCCTGTCTGCCTCTCGATTCGGTGGCTAGGCGTCCCTCACCATGACATCGACGATGTGTTCTGCGATTGCAAGGCTCGATGTCGCGCCAGGCGACGGCGCGTTCCGAACGGTCACGATCCCGTCGTTGACGTTCACGCGGAAGTCGTCCACCAGCGATCCGTCCCTGTCAAGCGCCTGGGCGCGGACACCGGTGCGACCTCGAATGATGTCCGCTCGCCCGATCGCTGGGACATAGCGCGAGGCGAGCTTCATGTACGCCGAGGTCGAGAGCGAGCCCCACATCTCGGATGCCCCGGCCCGCCAGTGCTTCCCTGCCATCCGCCAGAAGCCCGGCCAACCGAGCGTCCTACCGAGGTCCGCAAAGCCGAGATCCGACCTCTTGTAGCCCTCCCGCTTGAGAGCGAGCACGGCGTTCGGTCCCACCTCGAGTCCACCCGAAACATTCCGGGTGAAGTGCACCCCGAGGAACGGGTATCGCGGGTCGGGCACGGGATAGATCATCCCCCGCACCAGATCCTGCTTGTCCGCAGCAACGGTCATGTACTCACCACGGAAGGGGACGATCCTTGGCGATCGTTGCCCGTCGACCGGCTCAGAAACGGTGTCGGACTGCAGACCCGCACAGACGACCAATCGACCCACCGTATGAACGGTTTCCCGGGTGATGAGGTCGATCGAGCCGCCCCGCCGGGTGATCCTTTCGATCCTCGAACCAAGGACCACACGCCCACCGCGTCTCTCGACGCCGGCCGCAAGAGATCGCGCGATCGCTGGGTAGTCGGTGATGGCGGTGGCCGGCGAATGGAGCGCTGCCACACCGGCCCCATGGGGTTCGATGTCCGCGATCCCCGACGGACCGAGGCGGACGAGACCCGGCACACGGTTCTCACGTGCCGTCTTCTCAAGCGCGTCGAGCCGCCCGATCTCGGTTTCATCGACAGCGACGACAAGCTTTCCACACGCTTCAAACGGCAGCTGGTGCTCGGCGCAGTAGTCTCGGAGGAGGGCCCTCCCTCTCGAGCAGAGCTCAGCCTTGAGACTGCCGGGCTGGTAGTAGATCCCTGCGTGGACAACGCCTGAGTTGTGGCCTGTCTGATGGATTCCGACCGCAGCCTCCTTGTCGAAGACAGTGATCTCGGAATCTGGGAAGCGACGTCCAAGTTCTCTCGCAACCGCGAGACCGATGATGCCGGCGCCGATGACGCCGATCCTGTCACTCTTCATTGGTGCACCGGACTCGGCTCAAACGCGTTCTCTTGAATGATCATCACCCACCACAACGACATCGGAAGCATCAACGGTAGCCCCGAACTCGCGCGGTTGATCGCCGGCCCGTGCGGCGCCGACCACAAGGTAGGTCGGCACGACACCGACCCCCCGCATCGCAATCGGCCCGCGCTCTTCGACCTCGAACATCGGGACGATGAGGTCGCGCGTCTGCTCGCTCACGTGGACCCGTCCACGGATGCCGTATTCCTCGAGTCGCGACGCAACGTTCACGGTGTCCCCCCAGATGTCATAGGCGAATTTGCGGGTTCCGATCACACCACCGGCGACAGGCCCCGAGTGGACGCCCACCCGCACAGCGAGATCCGGGAAACGCTCAGACGCCGCCGTGACGTCGATGATTGCGAGCGCGAGGTCCACCACCTTCTGGGCGTGGTCGGGCATCGCCTCGGGGAGTCCTCCAACGGCCATGTAGGAATCACCCACTGTCTTGATCTTCTCGAGACCCCTGTCGTCGACAAGATCGTCGTACGCCGAGAACAGCTCTCCGAGCATCGAGATGACCGTATTCGCGGAGAGCGTGGCTGCAAGCGGTGTGAACCCGATGATGTCAGCGAACATGACCGAAACGGATGGAAAGTCATCCGCGATCTGGGTTTCGCCGTTCCTGAGACGATACGTCACTGATTCAGGAAGGACGTTGAGTAGCAGACGCTCGGACTCTGCGCGTTCGTCCTCGAGATGCTGCGCCTGCTCCTCGATCACGAGTCGTTGGTGCCACGACCGACGCCGGTTCCGTTCGATGAGCCGCAGCCCCA
The DNA here is from genome assembly GCA_964441975.1 of uncultured Acidimicrobiaceae bacterium. Lineage (GTDB taxonomy): Bacteria > Actinomycetota > Acidimicrobiia > Spongiisociales > UBA5794 > UBA5794. The sequence continues at coordinate 17,096 of CAYTWC010000001.1, forward strand.
CAAGGCTTGCGATCCCTGCAACGACGTAGAAGAAGCAGTCCACGAGGAGGCTCCCGTCTCCTGCATACGTCGCAACGGCCGCGGCGAGCCCGAGTCCGATCACAACGGTTCGCACGGCCGCGTGCACGAAGCGGGTCCGTGACACGAAGCCGAACAGAAACAGCAGCAGGATCGCTGCGATCGCGTAACCATGCAGAAAGGCCGAGGAAGCACCAAGCGCCAGGATCACCAATCCGTTCGCTGACGTCAAGAACGTCGCAAGCCCGTGCTGCCGATTCATCGTGGACGCCCACCGAGCTGCGATGAAGCAGGCCGTGCCTACGGCGGCCATCGTCAACCCGACCGTGACCGCTCGTTCGCTTGATATGTCGGTACCGCGTGGGAGCACGAAAGCCGCGATCGCCCAGATGATCGCTGTCGCACCGGTGATGATTCGGTACCCGGCCAGGCCGTCCGCACCTTCTTCGCGCTGATAGGCAGCTTCGAGTTCGTCGTCGAGAAACCTGAGCGTGAACGGTTGGACCGCACCGCGACGGAGCATCTCGGTCACGTCAGGGCCGCGACCGATCCACTCGACAACTCGGGGTGTCGACGAGTCACCATCTACCCATTATCGCGAGAATTTTGGCCGGGTGGAGCCGGAGCCGAACCGGTCAGGCGAGCCAACCTTGACCAACCCGATCAGGCTCTCACCCTCACGCTATGGACCGAAGATGCTCCCTGGGGAGGCTCGGCTCCTCGTCGATCGGTTCGTGTGTCGCACGACCCGGGAGCGTGACCGAGAAACAGGCTCCGCCGAGCAGCTCGGATGTCCGGTACCCGGTCGAGCCGCCGTGGGCCTCGGCGATTGCGGCGACGACCGCCAAACCGATTCCTGACCCCGGGGTGGTTGCGTTGAGCCTGTTCGGGCCCCGATCGAAGCGATCCCAGATCCTGACCTCGTGCCGACGAGGGACACCCGGCCCGTCATCGTGCACCTCGAAGGTCACGTCGGAACCATCCGAGATGATCCGCATGATTCGCTCGGGACCCCCGTATCTGGCCGCGTTGGTCAGAAGATTGACGAGGACCTGCTGCATCCGGGCGTGATCGGCGAAGACGACGAGGTCGTCGCTTCCCTCGATCTTGACCGTTTCGACCCCGATGTTGGACGCAAGCACGGACGCCTCCGTGAGCTCTTTAACGGATACAGCTTCGACGTCGAGATCGAGACCGCCGTCGGTTCCGCGTGCCAGCATGATCAGATCCGAGACGATCGTGGACATGTAGTCGGCCTGCTCCTGGATGATCCCGACCATTTCGACCTGATCAGGTTCGAGACGATCCCTGTCCTCGCTGAGGATGTCCACATAGCCGACCACAGCCGTGAGCGGCGTACGAAGCTCGTGAGAGATTGTCGTCACCAACAGGTCGCGCTGCTGTTCGATCGTCGCGCGGTTGTCGAGGATCAGGAGCGCCTGGCGTGCGATGACCAGCAACCCCACGAGAATCATCGCCCCGAGCAGAATGCGGTTGCCCGCGGCATCCGCACCGGTGGCCAGCTCGACCATGAACACAGCGAGCATCATGAGCGCCGGGACGTTGGGCGCGATCTGAGTCCACAGCGGTGGATTGCGGTCGGCATATTCACGCGTAACGGATGGCTTGCCCACAAAGGAAGCCGATGCCACGAAGAAGCCCATAGCGAGGAGATTGATCCAGTACAGCGGATTCGCATCCTGGAATGAACCTGACTGCGCCGACGCAAACAGGCTGATGTCGCCGAGGACCTGGAAGGATACGGCGACCGCGAACAGCGCGACCCGAACGTCGAACCGATGACGCGATCGTCGCAAGAGCACGGTCATCGCGACCGTCAGGACGACCAGGTCGAGGAACGGGTAGAACGCACCGATGGTTCTCGTGAGCAGCGACGCATCGGCGAGGCCAGACGTCATGTCCGACAGGAGAAGGACCCAGGCGAGCGCGGCGATCGAGACCGCCCCGATCAGACCGTCGAGGAACATTCGAGCGCGTTGGGTCGTGGATCCTTCAGCGTGGGGAAGGGCCGACGCCCCGAGAATGACCAACACATACGTCGCGAGGAAGAACAGGTCGGTCCACCCGAACGCGGGAGCGTCGCCCTGGACGAAGTAGACGACGGCGACGACGAACACCCCGAGGGACGCCGATGCCATGCCGAAACCGATGAGCGACCAACCCGTCCGTTCGCGACCGTCGAGGGTACGAGCCCGGGAGATGAAGAGTCCGCCGGCGACACCTGCACCGAACATGACTCCGATAGCACCGGCAGCGTCGGCTGCATCCTTCGAGCCGAGGATCGTGATCAACCCACACAGGGCGAGAAAGGCGAACACGCCGAGCGCAAACCGTCCGAACGGGACGGTGGTCGTCGATTTGCCGCGATGAAAGGTGGTTGTCTGCGTCACCCATCGTTTATCGGCGTGATCTCCGGTCAGGTGTAGGAGTTCAGCGCTCGATGTTCACAGTGCCCGACGTTGTCAGATCGATCTGCCACTCGATCGGTGTCACGAGTCCATCGATATTGCGCACGAGCGCATCCATGAACCGTTTCAGATCATCGTCCGTCTGGAAGGTCGTCGTCGTGAATCGAATGCCGTCGGTGCCCTTCGGTACGACAGGGAATCCCGAGACGTTGACATAGAAGCCGTCTTCCATCATGCGTCGGGCATACTCGATCGCATTGCCGAGCTCTCCGACCCTGATGAACCACAACGGTGTCCTCTCGAGAGACAGGGCAGGAAGCTGTGCATCCACGATCCGCCGACGGACGTATTCGATCTTGGCCATCAGCGATTTCTCTCGTTCAAGCCGTTCGTCAGACAGGTGAAAATCGGCAGCGGCAACAGCCGCTCCGAGCTCGGCGGGATGGAGCGGTCCGGAGAACGTGAACGTGGCTCCTGCGAGCAGAACCTTCTGGGTCAGCTTCTCATTCGGAAGCACGAGCACCGCACCGCCGGCTCCCCACGACTTGGCCAACGACCCGATAATGATCACACGATCGTGGTACCCGACCTCGGTGATGACATGACCCACACCGTGGTGACCCTTCCAACCGACGCCATGCGCATCGTCGTAGTACACGTGAAGATTCTCGAACTCATCGAGCAGCTCGGCGATCTCATGCACCGGTGCAGTGTCACCGAACATCGAGTAGATGCCATCTGCGAGGTACCAGACACGGGCGTGGGTGCGGGCCTCGGCTTCGAGAACTCGACGAAGCTCGCCGACATCGTTGTGACCTACGTGGCGAACGTCTGCGCCGAAACCCCTGAGGATGCCGGATGTCAGCTGTACCGACGCGTGCACCTGATGATCGAGGAGCACCAAGTCACCAGGGCTGACCAACACCGGTAAGACGGACAGGTGACCGAGCGTCGTGGTGGTCGGTACGAGGATCTCGCCTTGATCGAAGATCTTGCCGAGCCGCTCCTCAAGATCCGTGTAGAGATCGATCGAGGTGTACGCCGCCGATGACGAGAACACCGGACCGTATTGGTCGAGTGCGGCCTTCGCACCGTCGATCAGGCGCTGGTCGGTATTGAGTCCCAGGTACGCACAGGAGCCGTAGTTGAGGAGCTCGCGACCACGCACGGTTATCGTGCGACCTTCGCTGGACTGGTCCTCCACCCGGAGGCGGATGAGACCGCCTCGCACGGCTTGGCCGAGACGACCTTCAACGAAGTCGATCGTGCTTTCGCGTGACGACACCTTCGAATCCATGGCTTGTCCGCGTCTCCTGACCTCGCTTCTGCGGAATGGCGACCCTACCGCGAATGTATCCATGTCCGTGGGATTACGGCGAAACGGTCGCCTTGTGGGCGCCACGGTCGCCCCTACACTCCTGTGACCGCAGCCCACGTGACGGCATGCCCATCAGGAGTTCCGATGCCCCCTATGTTCGGACAGGTCGAGACCGTCAGCTTGCTCGGTCAGTCGATGGTCAGGGTGGTACTCGGAGGCGACGGGCTCGAAGCCTTCGAGCCGACGCAGTACACCGACGAGTACGTCAACGCGTTGTTTCTCCCGGACGACGCGCCGTATGCACCGCCGTTCGACCTCGAGGAGGCTCGGTCCCTCGAAGCCGATCTTCGGCCTCGTCCGCGTCGGTTCACCGTCCGTGCGTGGGACGCCGACCTCCGGTTGATGACGATCGACTTCGTCACGCACGGTGATGCGGGATACGCGGGACGGTGGGCTCAGCAAGCCAGCCATGGCGACCGTCTCCAGATGATCGGTCCCAACGGGTCCTACAGGCCTGACCCTGACGCCGATTGGTATCTGTTCGGCGGCGACGAGAGTGCCCTGCCTGCGATCAACCGGTCCATCGAAACGGTCCCGCGGGGTCGATCCTGCCATGTCTTCGTGGTCGTGGACGGTGCGGATGACGAGTTCGATCTCCGGGCGCCGGCCACCTCCCAGGTTCACTGGCTCCACCGAACTGGCTCCCCGTCTCCTGAGACCCTCCTCGTCGACGCGGTCTCCGCACTCGATTGGAACCCTGGACTGGTGGATGTGTTCGTCCACGGCGAGGCAGGAGAAGTCCGCTCCACGCGGAGGCACCTGGTCGGCGACCGCGGAATCGACCGGGCATCGATGTCCATCTCTCCTTACTGGCGTCGCCACCACGACGACGAGGCGTGGCGAGCCATCAAGCGCCAATGGCTCGAGGACCAAGACCGCGACGTCTGAACCGGACGCAACAGTTGGCGAAGGGACATCGCCCGCGCATCTAGGCGAGGTCGATCAGACCCGACCAGAAGATGTAGCCGGTTCCGGTGTCGATGTCGTATCGGTTCCGCAGTGCCAACCGACCGTCGCCGTCGACCTCGAGGACAGCCATCCCGGCGGGACGAGTCAGCCCGTCAGGCGTGAGGACCGGCGCAATCGATGTACAACACAGAACCCGTCCCGATCGATCGATACCACCGTTCCGTATGTGGACCAGCCCGGGGTCTGCGTGCTGTTCCACTCGGGCGGTCCCCGTTTCGCCGTCGATCGAGATCACCGCGATGTCGTCCTCGCCTCCGTCGAATACTCGCATGCCGTTCAGCCTGGGTCCGATGCTGCGGTTGGAGACATAGACGACGTGCCCACGAGGATGCGCACGGACGAATCCGACTGCTTGCCGATCCGGCGAGGCATCGGCGAGGGTTGAAACGTCGTGCACCGGCTCTGAAGTCAATTCGCCGGTCGGGGACAAGCCGAAGACCATCAGTCGGCTCTGACGTTCGACGCCGAGCAATGCGAATCGGCCCGATGGTTCGTAGTCGAAATGCCGTGGTCCGAACCCGATCCCGCCGTCGCCAAGCGCTGTCACGCCTCGGTGGGTCATCCTTCCGTCGTCGTACTCGAACAAGTGGATGGAGCCGGGATCCTCCGGTTCACCAGCCCGCGGCTTGGTCCCTCGACAAACGAACAGCGCCGCGTTGTCGTTCGGCGTCGTCAGGACCTGATGGCCATAGAACCCGAACACATTCTCGGCCTGTGAAACCTCGCTACCGACGCGTCCATCGGCCTTGATCCGGTGCACCGTGAATGCTGACGGAGCGTTGTATGCGATCAGGACATGTCGACCGGCGCGATCGAGACTGACATGAATCGGCCGGGACACCAACCTGACCGGGTCCCCGTGCGGGGTCAGGTCACCGTTCCTGCCGATTGCCCATGCCGTGATCCAGTGATGGCTGTTGGCGGTGTACGGACCGCCGTCAGAACATGCGACATACAGGAACCGTCGGTCCGCATCCGGCCACGCATACATGGCTGGGGCAGGAAGCCGCACGGTCGACCGCACGCCTGCGCTAGCCCTGTCGGAATCGATCTCCCACGTCGACAATTCGTCACCGACGCCAGTGAGATAGACGCTTCTCGCTCCTGACATCGATCCGAATCTCCTGCGCGGCGACGTGCTCGGGTAGCGTAAACGACGCCACCGCGTGCACGGTGTCGCGTCACACCACGGACACGTCCTCAAACGAATCGCCCCTGTCGGCCCACGAACAGGCGCACCCCACCGGCGCTGGCCGGCAGGGTGCGCACACACCTCGTGGAACGGGGGCTAGGAGGCTGGGGAAGCCTGAATCTCGATCTCGATCGTGATGTTCTTCGACACCAGGACTCCACCGGTTTCAAGAGCAACGTTCCAGTTGAGATCCCAGTCCGACCGTTGGATTTCGGTCGATGCGGAGAACGCCGCCTTGGGATTACCCCATGGATCGTCGATCAATCCGAGGAAATCGAAATCGAGTGCCACTGAGTTCGTGACACCTTTGATCGTCAGATCGCCCTCGAGAACCCAGCCACTCCCCTTCGACCGGACCGATGTCGACTCGAAAGTCATGGTCGGATTGTTCTCGACGTCAAAGAAGTCCGCCGACTTGAGATGACCGTCACGGTCGGCGGCGCCGGTCGAGATCGAATCCGTTGCGATCGACACAGACACGTGACTGTCCAACGGGTTCTCGGCGACGTCGATCGTTCCCGCAACGTCCGAGAACGAGCCCCGGACCTTCGTCACCATCAGGTGCCGTCCAACGAATTCGACGGACGAGTGTGCCGGATCGATCTGCCACGTGCCGGGAGCCGGAACGCTGCGGTCATCGACCATTCGGCTGAGCTGGTGGGTAGTCATGGTGGTCATGCAATTGCCTTTCGTTGCGCTGTGCAATGGTTGCGTGACGCAACTATACCCTAGATGGTTGCACAATGCAACTACTTTGTGTACGCTTCCTCCATGGCCGTCAAACTCCGAACAACCGAGGCATCCGAGACCTGGCGCGCAGTCATCACCGCATTCACGCGCATCAACGCAGTCCTTGCGGAGGAGATGGAAACTGACACCGAGGTCTCACTCGAGTGGTACAGCATCCTCCTCATGCTTTCCCAGGTCGAAGACGGGATGATGCGACCATCGGATATCGCCGACTCCCTCGGCCTCAGCCGGAGCGGCACCACACGACTCATCGATCGCCTCGAACGCGATGGGCTGGTTGAGCGCCGTTCGTGTGGCACGGACCGTCGTGGCACCTTCGTCGGGCTCACCACCGACGGGGAGCAGCGCTTTCGCGAGGCCGGGCGTGTTCACCTCCGAGGCATCAACGAACACGTGGGCTCCCACCTCACGTCCGACGAGATGGCGGACCTACGGCGGATCCTCACCAAACTGGCAGACAGCGCCAATCGCACGGAACTCGCCATGATCTCCCAGACGTCGGAGTCGCCGCGCTAGCTCGCTGGTTCCTTCTCCCGACCTTCCGTGCGCGCTCGGCTCATGGCGCTCGCTGTGGGTGGGTCGACAACTCGGCGTCAAGGTCTTCGTGCATGGCGGTGTGGTGGGTCCGGCAGAGCAGGACAAGGTTCGTGAGGTCGGTCGAACCACCGTCGGCCCAGTGTTCGATGTGGTGGGCGTCACACCAGTCTGTTGGAGCATCACAGCCCGCCCACTGACATCCCCGATCTCGGGCGTCAAGAGCTCGGCGCAAGGCTGGCGGGATCGCCCGGGTTGCTCGTCCCACATCAATCGGTTCCGCGTTCTCATCGAGAATCACTCGCACGACGGTCGAGTCACAGGACAACCGTCTGGCGACGGCTGGCGACACGACGGCATCACCAATCGTGCCAAGCGCTCGCCTCAGCCCGAGCAGAGCTTCCGCTTCGATCGTCAACATCAGATGTGGCTTGACGCCACCCGACGTCGGCGCGGAGCCACGACGCAAGGACTGTTCGCACAGGTCCGCAAGCGCATCGGCTCGGACCTGCCACGGTTTGCGTCGGTCGTCTGCATCGAGATTCGACGGATCTGCGATCGATCGGATCGCTGCATCGACCATGGATCCTGTCTCGGGATCGAGTTCTGCCGACAGGGACCACATGCCATCCCAGGTTTGGTTGATCGACAACCGGCGACGGCTCCTCTGCGCTTCGGCCTGTGCGACGGCAGACGGGTAGTCAACCTGCTGTTCCCAGTGCGTGATCGCGCGGCGCATGCCGGTCGGATCGAGATACGAACCGATGTCTGCGAAGACCGCCTCGTGGCCACTGAACTCATCGGGATGTCGTCGCCTCGCCCGGTCCAAGAGGGCGACAACGATCGGGCCGATCACACCTGCAGTCGCTGCGGCCGCCACCTTCGGCATGCGAAGCAGCCCTCGTGACTGGCGAAGCGTTGACGATGCGGCACGACCGGTCATGCGGAATGTGGATCGCAGCCAGCCCGTCGTGCTCAGGCGGTGTCGTACATCCGCGAGCTGGCGGCGGTCGTACTCAGCGATGCGTGCCAACCATTCTGCATGGTCGGCGTCCATCTGATATTTCATCTCGACGATCGTTGCCTCTAGATCGTCGTCGCCGATGGTGGCGAGCTCCTCGGTCAACCTCTCCCACCCGATCCGGATGGAATCGTTGCCGTCCTCATCGAAGACCTCACCCGGCGTGCGGGTTGGGTTCTTCATACCTCACATGCTATCGAACATATGTTCGATTGTCAAGCCGGATTCAGACAGAACGGAGACCTTCGACCAGCATGGGATGCTCACCCGATCGGACCCATTCGATAGCGCCGATTGACGGCTCTACGCTGCGAGTCCGATCAACGCGTTGGGAAGCTATGACGAAGGCCGAGAAGTGGCGAATTCTGGGGAAAGTCCTCTTTTTCACGGTGCCCATCGGCATGCTGCTCGGACTCATGCTCGGCTGGTTCATCGGTGGCGCCGGCACGGCAATGGCGACCGGAGTCTTGACCGGACTCTTCATCACCGTGGGGTTCGTGACGTTCGACGTGAGCTGGGTACTCGGGCTCATTCCTCGCGGTTGGCGTGAAGCGCCGTTCCTCGTCGTACTCATCTCGCGCAGTGTCATATGGCTGGCGATCATCGTCGTCGGAATCAGCGTGCCGCTCCTCACCCTCACTGATCTGTCTCTTGCAGAACTATTCGACCAGACATTCACGATCGTCGTGATCGCCAGCTTCCTCGCTGCCCTCGTTGTCAACTTCGTCGGTCAAGTCAACCGTCTGCTCGGACGTGGTGTGCTGGTGAGTCTGATTCTCGGCCGATACCACCGACCCCGCGAAGAGGTCCGGGTCTTCCTACTCATCGACGTTCGCGGATCCACCCAGATCGCCGCACTGCTGGGCAACCTCCGCTACCACGACTTTCTTCGGAGGTTCATCAGCGACGTCACGGCGAGCGTCGTGCGCCATCGCGGCGACGTGTACCGCTACGTGGGTGACGAAGTGATCCTCACATGGACCGCGGAGGAAGGGTTGCGCGACGCACGATGTGTGAGAGCGGTGTTCGACATCTCCGATACCTTGGACGCCGCACGTACTGAGTACGAAGCCGAGTTCGGTGTCGCACCGGACTTCTGGTCCGGCCTTCACCTGGGTCAGGTCGTTGCCGGCGAGGTCGGGACGATCAAACACGAAATCGCCTATCTCGGCGATGCGCTGAACGTGGCGGCTCGGGTCGAACAGGCGTGCAAGGAGCTCGACCACCGGTTTCTCGCATCAGCCGATGTCGTCTCGGCATTCGAGCTGCCGTCCGAGTTCACAAGTGTGAGCATCGGTCCGATCGAGCTAGTCGGCGTCGCCGCCCCTGTGGAACTGTTCGCCATCACGCGAGCCGAGCATCGGACTCGTGTTTGATCCGGAACAAGGAATCTGGCGTGCACACTGCCGTCCTGATCCAAGGCACACAACCGGATGCGCTGCGCGCGTGGCAGGACGACGCCACCGCTGATCTAGTCGGAGCCCTTTCGATGGTCCGGTCGGGACGGACGGAGTCGGATGTGGAACGTCCGCACCTTCGGAAGCGGTTCGACCTCAAGCGTGATGTGGCGCGATCCGAGTCTGGAACTGAACCCGTACAGGGCATGACTCCGCTTGGCGATCAGCGCCGCAGCACCGAGGACAGCAACACCAGCAGCGAGAAGGAACAGACCGACGAGCCCGAAACTTCGCATCTGCTCGAACGATGCGCCGGTCACGGGCAGCGTCGGGGGAACCGTGGAAGGGGGCAGGGTGCTCGGTGGCTGCGTGATCGTCGTCGCAAGTACCGGCGGGAACACGGTGGCATCGTCCGTGTCGGTCACTTGCGTCCCGTTCGGACCGGTACCGATGGCTGTCGCCTCGTTCGTGAACGGCGAGATGCCATTCAGGTTTCCGACGGAGCATGTGTACTCGTATGACTCTCCGACCGCCAGATCGGGCAGGTCGGGCTGGGCGCATGCAGATTCCGGGTCGACGATCGACGCTATCTCATCGGTCACGTGGACGTCCGTCAACGGGACAGGTCCGATGTTTGTCACCTTGATCGTGAAGTGACCAATCCCATCCCTGCCGTAATCGGTCGGAGTTGCCGTCTTGTCGATGGCGATATCGGGCTGCGATCCAGCGGTCGTCGTGGTGGTCGTGCTCGTCGATGTCGAAGTCGACGTGGTGGTGGTCGAGGACGAGGTCGTTGTCGTCGTCGGCGGTGCACAATCTCCGAGGGTGACCGTCATCCCGCCACTGAAGACGCCGTCGCGCCCCATACGGAGGGAAACAGTGATCGTCTCGCCGAGCGTGAGCGTCCCATCCCCCGGAGTTACGGCGCCGGGTGCGCGTTCAACGTCTGCGAGGACCATCGAGTCGCCGTCGGATGCAACAATCAGGTCGTTGCCCGGATGAACCGACGACTGGTTCTCAGCGGCCGCAACGACAGGGCATGTCAACCCGACCAATTCGGACGGGGTGGTCGCCTGGTCGAGACGCGTGACCGAGCCCTCATCGGCATAAACCACCGTATCGATCGATATCTCGACGATCGCCGCATGGGCGACCGGAATGCCTACGACGAGCAGCGCTACCAGCATGGCAACAGCTGCGAGGATGCGTTTCACGACGGAGTCCTTCCCAACCGGTCGCACGACGACGACCTATCTGAACCCGGTCCCGATGAAGCCCACCCGTCGGGACCAGATGTGTCCCGTACGGTGCCCATGCCGTACCGACGTATCGTACCGCATCACGGGCGCGCTCAAGAGTATTGAATC
>CAYTWC010000002.1:0-15662 GCA_964441975.1 uncultured Acidimicrobiaceae bacterium
CGACGAGTGGGGTCCTGCAGCTAGCGGACCGATATCGGGTCGATATGCCGATCGCCCGTCAGGTGGGTCGCGTCCTCTACGAAGGGGTCGACACGACCGAGGCGCTCACCGAGCTGATGGCTCGTGCACCGAAGAGCGAGTTCAAGGGGTGAGGCAGGATCTTGGATCTTGGATCTTGAATCTTGTTCTGAGATCTAGTTCGGTCTCTCGAAGGATTCTCGCGCTCTGACCACCTCGGGACGGATCACGCACTCGGCAAGGTGATCGTTCACGAGACCCATCGCCTGCATGAAGGCATACATCGTCGTGGGCCCCACGAATCGCCAACCCCGCTTCCTGAGGTCTTTCGACAGGGCGGTCGAGCCTTCCGTGAGCGCCGGTATCCCCCGCCGATCGGGCTGCGGCGGTGGTTCGTGTGACCAGAAGTACGCAGCAAGGCTCCCGAACTCGTCACGAAGCTCCATCGCTCTACCGGCGTTGTTGATCGTCGCTTCGATCTTGCCGCGATGTCGGATGATGCCGGCGTCGTCGAGCAGCCGATCGACGTCGCTCTCCCCGAATGTCGCGACGCGTTCGTAGTCGAAACCCGAAAAGGCATCGCGGAAGTTGTCCCGCTTGCGCAGGATGGTCAGCCAGCTCAGTCCCGCCTGGAAACCCTCAAGACACACCTTCTCGAACAACCGGACGTCGTCGCCTTGGGGAAAGCCCCACTCGGTGTCGTGATATGCCTCGTAGCCGGCATCCCCCACCCCCCACCAACAGCGCTGCTCTCCGTCGGAACCGGCGACGACCTCATGCACCATCGGCTCTCTCGATGCGGGCCTGCTCGGCAGCCGCGGCCTGGGCTGCCTTGGAATGATCGAGGATCACGTGCATGATGGCTTCCATGTAGTCAGGGTCCAGGCCGATTCCCGCGGCGTCGGCACGCACTTCCTCGATCAGTTCGGCCTCACGGTCGGGAGAGTGCATCGGCTGGTTCCGGGAATCCTTGATGAGGCCGATCTCAACAGAGTTTCTGAGCCTACGGGCGACCAGCTTGAGCAGCTCTCGATCGATCCTGTCGATCTCATCGCGAAGCGACGGAATCCCCAAGGCCTCCATCAACTCCGTGAACGCTTCGTTGTCGAGGTGTCCTCCGGCGCGGAACGCGGCAGTCCCGGGGTCCGGGTGGACAGCGACCATCAGACCGTCGGCCCCGGCGATCCGTGCGGCGAGGGCAAGCGGCTTGATCAATTCGAGCGAGCCGGTGATCGGTGCCGGATTCACGACGACCGGGTGATCCGCAAGCTGTTGGACGACGGCAACAGCCGAGATGTCCAGCGTCCCCGAGGTTCTCGGGTCATGACCCTGCGATCCCCGCTCACAGAGAATCACACCGCCACCAGCTGACGCCGCAACCGTGTCGGCGGCCGCGAGCCATTCGTCAATCGTCGCGTGTGCCCCACGATGAACGATGACCGGTCGGTCGACCGCCGCGACTGCTTCGAGTAACCGACCGTCGGACATCCGTGACGGACCGATCTCGAGGATGTCGATGTGCCCAGCCGCAGCCTCGACCTCCTCCGCACTGAAGACAAAAGTCGAACTGGCGATCCCAGCGTTCTTCGCTGCGTGCTCGAGCAGCAACACTCCCTCGCGTCCCATCGGAACGAATCCGTCGGCGACGTCGGGAGGAAGAAAGGTTGCAGACCGAATGACAAGACCGCCAGCGGTGCTGACCGCGTCGGCTGCCTCCGTGATCTGCTCCACGGACTCGACCGCGCCCGGACCTGCGAGAACGGGAAACGAGCCGTCCCCGAATCGCATGTTCGCCACGGCGACAACGCGGGTTCCCAGTTGGGGCTTGCGCTTGCTCTTGAGCTGTGGATCGGGCGGAGACACGGGAACCTCGGGTCGGACGGCGATGTTACCCCTCGAGGAGGGCACGACTCGCTTTCGCAAGCAACGGTGCGATCGGCTCGAACGCTGCGAACCTCTCATCCGATGTCTGACCGCCAACGTACCGCGCGAAGATCTGTTCGATGATGACCGCGATCCGGAACAGCGCGAGGGCCTCGTAGTAGTCGATCGACGAGACATCGAGTCCGGTGCGCTCGGCATATCGCTCCCTGACCGCGACCTTCGGGAACACTTCACCGATCGCGACCGCTCGGGACCCGAAGACCATGTAGGTCGGATCGTCACGCTGGGCCCAATAGGCCAGCAGGGTTCCGAGATCGACCAACGGATCACCACGAGTCGCCATGTCCCAGTCGAACACCGCGACGAGAGATCCGTCGTCGCCGACCATCGTGTTGTCGAGTTTGTAGTCATTGTGCAGGATCGCCGTTCGCTGCGGCTCCGGCACAGCTCCGGCAAGGAGCTCGGCGACGACGTTCATGTCGTCGACCGGTCGGGTGGCGGCCGCCTCCCAGCGATCGGCCCATCCGCCAATCTGACGCTCGATGAACCCCTCTGGTCGACCGAGATCCGCGAGGTTCGCAGCACCCGGATCAACGGTGTGGAGATCGGCGAGTCCGTCGATCAGCGATTCGGCAACTTTGCACTGGATCGCTGAATCCGAGAGCGCTTCGGGCCACGAGGCCCGGACGACCGAACCGACACGACGTTCCATGACGAAGAACGGCTTCCCCATCACGTCCGGATCCTCGCAGAAGTGATATGCCCGCGGCGCGAGGGGGTAGCAACGCCACAGATTCGAAAGGACCCTGTACTCACGCGCCATGTCATGCCCGCCTTTGGCCACCCGCCCGAGCGGGGCCCGTCGGAGTACGAACTCGTCGCCGCCCGATGTGACCGCGCGGTACGTCAGGTTCGCCGCGCCCCCGGGGAACTGGTCGAACACTATCTGCCCGTCGCCCATGAGATCGGGAAGTGCGGACCGGAGATGGTTCGCTACGCGCACCTCGTCAAAACGTTCTTCGACGCGGATCGGTGCAGTATCAGCCATGCGAACCTCCATTCCCCGGCAGCGGGCCGGTTCATGTCGGGATCGACTGCCACCCGAGAATCACGACCCCCGCCGCAACCGCCACCGTAATCGCCAGTTCGACCCCGTGGCGGAACACCGAAATGCCCTCGGCCCGCATCCCCGGGCGCGTCTCGACGTACAGGACGCCGCCCATGCCGACCGTTGTCAGGATCCCCGACGCACCGAGCCACACAGGGTCGAAACCGACGGACGGCGTATCGGCGAACCGATCGACCAACATGGCGAGGAAGACACCGGACAAGAAGAGATTGCTGAAGACGAAGTACTTCATCGCTCGCGACCGGTCCGCTCGCAGTCGGAAGGCGAGAACCACGAAGAGCACCGACAGGACGACGGCCGTGCCCGCGTAGATCCAGCCGAGGCCGGCAACCGGGACCAACAGCGCGGTCACGCCGGCGGCGACGATCGAATACCAGAAGATGTTGGCCAACGTCGGCTGCTCCCCGACGACCACCGGCAACATCGGGACCGACGCAGCCCGGTAGTCCGCTTCGTACTTCAGAGAGAGCGCCCAGAAGTGAGGTGGTGTCCAGAAGTAGATGATCGTGAACATCACCCAGGAAGCCATCGAAAGGCCGTCGGCGTACGCAGCCCACCCGATGAGTGCAGGAATCGCACCTGCGGCACCCCCGATCACGATGTTCTGGGTGGTGGACCGTTTAAGGAACATCGTGTAGGCAAGCACATATCCGAGGAACGCGACCGCTGAAAGCACACCGGCGAGCAGGTTTGCTCCGATCGCAAGCACGAGGAACCCCGCGATGCCGAGCGACACACCGAAGGCGGTCGCCGCCGAAGGGTTGACGCGGTCGGTCGGTAGGGGGCGCGAGATGGTGCGCTGCATGAGACGATCGATATCAGCGTCGTAAACCTGGTTGATCACGTTTGCTCCGCCAGCCGACAGTGCTCCGCCTGCGAGAGCGACGATGATCAGAGAGAGCCCAGGCCAGCCGTCGGCAGCAACGACCATCGCCGGGATCGTCGTCACAAGGAGCAACTCGATGATCCGTGGCTTCGTCAGCTCGAGATAGGTTGCAACGACGGAGCGATCGTCCATGGCAGTGTCCATCAGGTCGACCCTGCGTGGTCGACGAGTGCCGGTTCCTGTTCAATGACCGTCGCTCCGAAGACCACGAACGTGATCCAGAGAAGGTCGGCGATCATGAGATGTGTCACCTGCATGAACAACGGCGTGAGAAGGAAGATGTTCGCGATGCCAACGAACATCTGGGAGAAGATGATCACGGTCACGACGAACGACAGCCGCTTTGCCCGTTCCGTCCCATTGGTGCTCAGCCGCATGGCTATCCAGCCCACGAAGACTCCGCCGACGACGGCCACGACAGGGTGAATGACCCGCAACCGCAGGAGCAGCGGTGCGGCGGGTCCGTACTTGTCGACCGCTCCACTCTCGATGAGATCCGGAGGAAAGACAGCGTCCCCTATCGCGTTGAGCGCGCCGGTCGCCCCGAGAACGAGGATCGTCGCCGCCCCGATCAGCAGCCATCGCAGCTTGTCACGGTTGCCCGCAAAGTCTGGTCGCGGATACCCCGACCCCCACCACGCAGTGAGCGAGAGCGCACCGAGCAGTAGGAACGTGTTCGTGAGGTGGAGCGCAACGGCGACCATGCGGCCGACCGACGTGTCGTCGTCGACCCATCCGAAGATGACGAGTGCCGCACCGAGCAGCGCCTCGATGATCAGCAGTACGCCCGACACGAAGGCCGCCTTTCTGACGATGTGTCCCTTGCGGAATACCCACAGCGCCATGAAGAACACAACCGCGACGCCGAGTCCGCCGAGGAACGATGACGCTCGATGCGAGAATTCGATCAGCGTCTCGACGGTTGCGTTCGGGGGCACGAACTGGTCACCGCATTTCGGCCAGGTCTCGCCACAACCGTCTCCCGAACCGGTCGCTCTCACGATCGTGCCACCAGCAATGACAGCAAGGTTGAACACGACCGTGGCCCACGCCACCCACGAGAACAATCGTTGCCTACCCGCCACTGGTTCGGTCATGCGTCAAGGGTACCGGCGGGCCGACCCGATGCTCCCCTGACGACGGCAGTGGCGGACGATTCCCACGGGCGATTGAACGCTACGCTTCGGATATGAAACGACTCCTCCTCGTCGCCGCCGTCGTAGCCATCGGCGCCGTCATCTACAAGATCCTCACCGCGGAGATCCCTCTCGAGGACCATTGAGCGTTCAAGACGCGATCCGGCACTTCGGGCACGAGTCGAATCTCGTCGCGCTCCACGGATTCGCGTCGACCGGACAGCAATTCGCATCACTCAGTGACGTCCTCGACCTGCCGATATCCGCTCCGGACCTCCCCGGTCACGGTCGTTCATCGGCGGAGGACTGCCGACACTTGGCCGTGTTCCAGCGGCTGTCTGATCAGATACCCGAGGAGGCACCGCTTCTCGGGTATTCACAGGGGGCACGACTCGCCCTTGCGGGCGTCGCTCTTCGCTATCTGAGGCCGCGCGCACTGATTCTCGTCTCCGGTACGGCCGGTATCGAGGACGATCAGGAACGAGCCACCCGAAAGGCTGAGGACGACGCTCGCGCCGACCGGATCCTCGAGATCGGCGTCGAGGCCTTCGTGGAGGAGTGGACTTCCACCGGTCTGACATCGATGACCCACCTTCCCCGCGAGGTGCGAGAGGTCGACCGGGAGATCCGGCTCGAGAACACGCCGGAGGGTCTCGCTGCGGCACTTCGTGGCTACGGCCAGGGAACCCTGCCGTCCGTCTGGTCGCAGCTCGATTCGATCAACATCCCGGTCCTCGTGATAGCGGGACGCCGAGATAGAAAGTACGTCGAAATCGGCCAATCAATCACGGACGCCATCGGCGAACGGGCCACCTTCTCGGTGATCGACTCGTCCAACCACAACCCGATGCTCGACCAGCCGGAGGCATTGGCAGCCGTTGTCTCAGCCTTCCTCGATGGGAACAGCTGAACCGGTCGTCCAGTCGTAGAAGCCGCGACCGGCCTTCTTGCCGACACGCCCTTGTGCGACCATCGTCCGCAGGAGAGCGGGCGGCTCGAACCGCTCGCCGTAGACGGTCGCAAGGTGTTCTGCGATGCCGAGACGGACATCGAGACCGACGAGGTCTCCGAGCATCAGCGGACCCATCGGGTGCCGATAGCCGAGGGACATCGCTCGATCGATGTCAGAGGGAGCGGCCACACCTTCCTCCACCATCCGGATCGCTTCGAGACCGACGAGGACGCCGAGCCTGCTCGTTGCGAACCCAGGTGCGTCGTTGATCAAGGCCTGTTCCATCCCGAGAAATGACACGATGTGAGCGACATGGTCGAGTGTCGTGTCCGAAGTGTGGGCGCCCCTGATCACCTCGACGAGCGGCATGGCCCACACCGGGTTGAAGAAATGCATTCCGACGAACCTCGACGGGTCTGTGAGGTCGCTCGCGAGTTGGTCTATCGAGATACTCGATGTGTTCGTCGCAAGGACGACGGGACCCCGGTCTTCGGCCTCAGCGAGGAGTCTCTGCTTGAGGTCGACCTGCTCGACGACCGCCTCGACGATCGCGTCGGCGCCCTCGGTGATGTCGCCGATGGCGGCGGCGGGCGTGACCAACGCGCGCGCTGTTGCGGCGTCCTCGATCTTTCCCCTGGTTTCGGCGGTGTCGAGCGTTGCACCGATCTTTTGGACCGCGACTTTCGCTGTTTCCATGTCGACATCGACGACCTGGACGACGGCACCGTTCGCAGCGAACCGATGCGAGATCCCGATTCCCATCGTTCCCCCACCAATGACTGCGACGCGCATGTCCACCTCCGGCGCTCAGCGTAATTCGTACGTGCGGTCGACACGAGATCCGCTGTTCGCTGCGATGTCGGCTCTGGAGTCCGCCGTTGGGATATCGTCATGGGATGGAACGTATTCGACTGACGCAGTACAGCCACGGCGCGGGTTGAGCGTGCAAGCTCGGTCCTGACGAGCTGACGCAGGTTCTGCGTCCCCTGCACAACTCACAAGCGACGACCCATCCGGACCTTGTCGTAGGGATTGCCGGGTCAGATGACGCCGGCGTCTACCGGATCGATGCGTCGCGCTCGATTGTGCAGACGGTCGACTTCTTCACGCCGATCGTCGACGAACCGTTCGACTGGGGACGGATCGCCGCTGCGAACGCCCTGAGCGATGTCTATGCCATGGGGGGTGACCCGATCACGGCCCTCCAGCTCGTCGGTTGGCCTCGGGACGAAATCCCTTTCGAGCTGCTGTCGACGGTGATCGAAGGCGGGCTGGCCGTGATGGAGGAAGCCGGGTGTACGGTTGTCGGCGGCCACTCGATCGATGACAAGGAACCCAAGTACGGGTTCGCTGTGACCGGCCTGATCCCTACCGATGACGTCCTGACGACCGCCGGGGGGACCGCCAAGCAGTCCCTCGTGCTGACGAAGCCAATCGGCACCGGCATCGTCGCCACCGCCATCAAACAGGACAGAGCCACCGATCGCATCCGGGACATCGCCGTCGACATCATGACCACGCTCAACAAGGACGCATCGGCCGCTGCCATTCGCGTCGGTGTCACGGGTGCGACCGACGTGACCGGCTTCGGCCTCCTCGGGCACCTCGCCGAGGTGGTTCGCGCTTCTGGCGTCAGCGCGGAAGTCGATGTTGCGTCGATCCCGCTCATCGAGGGCGTCGCAGACCTCGCCCGAGGCGGGATGATCCCCGGTGGCACCCGGAGGAATCTGCGAGCCGTCGAGCCGATGTGCGACTTCGGAGACCTCGATGACGTGACAAAGCTCCTGCTTGCCGATGCACAAACCAGTGGCGGGCTGCTGCTGTGCATCGACCAAGCACTGGAAGGCGCCCTGCACGTCGCCCTCGCGGACAACGGCGCACAAGGTTGGACCATCGGAAGACTCGTTCCACGGGAGTTCGCTGACGGCCCATCCGGCGTGATACGCGTCCGCTAGGGATGGAACATCCTTCCGCTTGTATCGCGCATGTGTTCCGATATATCCTGTAGTTGCTGGGTCGATTCGTCGACCCTTGTGAGCCCCTCGTCCCCCCTGGGGGTTCACCAACCCCGCAATGAGCCCCCACCCCCCTGGGGGCTCGTTGCATGGAACGGATGGCATCTATCCGTTCATCGACCGTTTGTCGGCGTCCACGGCGTCGAACCAGGTTCTCGAGCGACCGTACACGGCAACGGCCGTGCAATTGGATAGGCTGACGACGCCATGAGGATTCGCATCCCCCGTCCACGCCAGTTCGGCTCATCGATCAGGGAACTCGCGCGCCGGCGGCCTGATCAGGCAGAGGAATACCTCGATTCGCACCAGGAAGCGTGGGAGGAACTCGCCGAACACGATCCGCACGATGCAGCGGACATCCTCGAGGCGCTCGACGAAGTCGGTGCGGCGGACCTGCTCCGAGGGCTCGAGACGGAGAACGCCGGTGAAGTGCTCGACGAGATGCACCCCGAGGCGGCGGCCGATGTCCTCGAGGAACTCGACGTAGACGATGCGACGCTCATGCTCGCAACGATGGAACCCGATCAGGCAGCAGACGTCGTCGCTGCCCTGGACCCCGAACACCGAACGCGGCTGCTCGCGGGGTTGAACCGGAAGGCGGCATCGGAGATCGAGGGGCTCCTCGTGTACGCGGCCGACTCGGCCGGCGGCATGATGACCACGGATGTCGCTGCGCTCCCGATCGACATGCGCGCCGGCGCGGCAATCGAGGAACTCCGCCGACTCCACGACGAACTCGGCTCGAACCTGCTCTATGTCTACGCCGTCGATCCCGAGAACAGGCTCGTCGGCGTCGTGTCGTTCAGGGATCTTGTGTTCGCCCACCCGGACTCGACGATTCGCGACGCCATCGAGCCATCATTGGTCACGGTGCGACCCGACACCGATCGCGAGCAGGTCGCGGAGATGATCTCACGGTACCGGCTCATCGCGATACCGGTCGTCGAACCGAGCGGCGAGTTGGTCGGCATGGTCAAGTTCTCCGAAGCGATCGAGGCAATCCAAGCCGAGGTCGGTGAGGACATCGCCGTCATGGTGGGTGCCGGTGAAGAAGAGAGTGTATTCACTCCGGTCGGACGGTCGGTGCGGCGCCGGCTGCCGTGGATCCTGTTCAACCTTGGTGTCGGACTCCTGATCGCCGGGGTCATCTCTCGCTTCGAGGACACGCTCACGACCTATGCCGTCCTGGCCGCCTACATGCCGACGATCGCATTGCTCGCGGGCAACTCGGGCGCACAGAGTCTGGCCGTCGTCATCCGCGCCATGGCCGTCGGTGACCTCCCGAGCGGACGGGCGGGCAAGGCGATTCGACGTGAGGTCCTCGTCGGTCTCGCCGACGGCACCGTGGTCGCAACGATCGGTGCACTGGTGGCGGCGCTGACCCTCGGCCTGTTCTCCGGCGACTCCGGGGCTGCTGTCGTACCCGGGGAGATCGCGATCATCGTCTTCGTCGCCATATGGATCGCGTTCGTGGTCGCCGGTCTCGTCGGATCGGGGATCCCGATCGTCCTGCGGAAATTCGGGCAGGACCCCGCATCGGCGTCGAACATCTTCCAGACGATGATCACTGATGCGGTGAGCTTCACCGTGTTCCTGCTCACGGCGACGCTGTTGCTCACCTGACCGACCGCATGTCCCGCAGTTCTAGGACCCGAGCACGCCCGAGCCAGACTCCGCGAATGGTCCGAGGTAGGTGATCTCGACCCCGTTCGTGAGAACCGCGAGATAGTGGTCCTCGACCTCGGCGAGGGCCTCCTCGGTCGCCTCTGGGTCGATCACGACGGTGACCGCCACCTGATCGTCAACGACGTGCATCGTCCACACCGGCGGGAAGAACTCAACGACTTCGGCCATCAGATCCTGGATGTCGATGTCGGTCAACGTGTCGTAGCTCGTCGGGTCGAGCAGAACGACGAGTTCGTCTCCGACACCATCGCCGGGGATGCGCCTGACGATCTGGTATTCAGGTGCTGAAAGTTCGTCGATCGGGGCAAGCGTCGTGGTTGTCGGCCCGACGGTTGTTGTCGGCGCAGGAGGCAGTTCGACAAGTGCAGAGGTGGTCGTAGTCGTTGTTTCGGCAGACGAGTTCTGGCACGCAGCTGCGATCACGGCGAGCGTGGCGATCACCAGGATCCGGACGGTTCTTTCGACCATGGGACGATGCTACCTGCAATTGTCAATTGCGCTGGTAGCCGGAACGCCATTCGTTGTAGGACATTCCTTCCATCCACTCCGCGTTGTTGACGACCCGGAAGAGCTCGGCCACAGCCTCGAATGTCTCCTGGTCGGGTTGCTCATCGAGCAGGTGCGATCCGAGATCGAGAACCGGGCGCCATGCTCTCACCCCGAGAGCGATGTCGACCCTGGACTTCCAGTCGATCGTGACGTCGGCTTTGCGCGAATCGTCCGCCCAGAATCGTTGGAGCTTCTCTGCGACGCGGACGATCCGTCGAAGGTGCTTTGCTGTGGCCTTGTCGAGTTCGCCTGACATCGAGAGGCTTTCCGCCCAGTCTGCTGTCGTCTGACCCGACCAACGATCTGGTTCGAGCACTGCTGTGCGGTAGAGCCCGTCAGCCTCGTCGAGCAAGCTCACGCCGTCTCCTCGGCGACGACCTTTCTGAACGCCGCCATCAGTTGTTCGGTCACAGGGCCGACCGGGTACGTCGCAGACGCGATCCGCACCGCCGGGCTCACCTCGCGCACCGTCGACATCACGAATGCCTCATCCGCAGCGAACAGATCGGATGTCGAAAACGACCCCTCCACGATCTCGATGCCGAGGGAACCGGCGAGTTCGAGCGTCACCGCCCGTGTGACCGACTCGAGGATGTTGGCGTCGAGACTCGGTGTGAACACCGTACCGGACGACACCCAGCCGATCGAGAACGTCGGGCCCTCGAGGACAGTCGACCCGGACCCCACAAGGACCGCATCGTCGAAACCGCGTGACCTCGCCGCGATCGTCGCTGCCAGATTGGGACCGTACGACAACGTCTTTGCACCGGTCAGCTCGGATGTCTTCCCATCCGGGTGCCATGGGGCCTCGATCACGTCGAGGGAGAACGACGGAGGGACCTTCGGGAGCGGCTGCATGAACACGACCACCGCGCTGTCCGTGCCGGGAACCTCCATGTCAAGGCCGCCCGTCACGAAGACCCGCACGACTCCCTCCCCCGGCGCTGCGACGCGGTGACACCAATCGGCGACGTCCCCGATCGACGGGATCGGGATGCGAAGGTTCGCTGCGCTGCGCTCAAGTCGCCGGAGATGCTGATCCAACCGGAACGGGACGCCGTTGTAGGCGCGCATCGCCTCGAAGCACCCGTACCCACGCTGGAATCCGATGTCGAAGACAGACACGCTTGCCTCGTCGGTTCCGACCTCGCGGCCGTTGATGATCACATTGCCGATAGAACGTGACGTCATGGGCGGAATCGGTTGGTGATCGGAAGGCGGCGGTCGCGACCGAACGCCTTCTTCGTGATCTTCACGCCTGGAGCGGCCTGCCGTCGTTTGTACTCGTTGCGGTCGACCATCGCGGCGATCCGATTCACGAGGTCGGGATCATTGCCGTCACCGATGATCTCGCGTGCCGTCCGATCGGCTTCGATGTACTCCCACAGGATCGCGTCGAGTACCGGATACGGCGGGAGCGAGTCGGAATCCAGCTGGTCGGGGCGCAACTCTGCGGACGGTGCCTTGTCGATGATGGCCGCCGGGATCACGTCACCGTCCCGATTCCGCCACCGCGCAAGGTCGTACACCGTCGTCTTGTACACGTCCTTGAGGACCGAGTATCCGCCGGCCATGTCCCCGTAGAGCGTTGCGTACCCGACGGCCATCTCGGACTTGTTGCCGGTCGCCACGACCATCGACCCGAATTTGTTCGAAATGCCCATCAGGATCGTTCCCCGGATCCGCGCCTGCAGATTCTCCTCCGCAACGTTCTCGACCGTACCCGAGAACTGGGGTTCGAGCGCCTCCAGGAACGCCGAGAACACATCGTCGATCTCGATCACGTCGGCACGGAACCCGAGCCGTTCAGCGAGGTCAAGCGAGTCGGTGACGCTCCCGGTCGACGAGTACCGGGACGGCATCGTCACACCGTGAACCGAGTCGGCGCCGAGTGCGTCGACCGCTATCGCTGCGGTGAGCGCGGAGTCGATACCGCCGGAGAGTCCGATGACGACATCGGTGAACCCGTTCTTCGTCACGTAGCCGGCAAGGCCACACGTCACGGCCCGGTAGATCTCCTCCTCGGACGACAGGCGAGGCGCCACGGATCCCGACCGTGTGTCGGTCCGCTGCGATCCTTCGTTTGAGACTTCGACGATGGGGAGACTCGGCTCAGCCCCAACCTCGGGCAGCGGCACGTCGACGACGAACAGGTCCTCAGTGAACAGCGGCGACCGATGAGCGAGCTCCCCGTCGGGACCAATGACCATCGACCCACCGTCGAATACGAGTTCGTCCTGACCGCCGAAGCAGTTGACGTACACCACGTGCGCGTTCGTCTCCATCGCCCGGGATCGGAGGAGATCGAGACGTTCATCGGATTTGC
Source organism: uncultured Acidimicrobiaceae bacterium (assembly GCA_964441975.1). GTDB lineage: Bacteria > Actinomycetota > Acidimicrobiia > Spongiisociales > UBA5794 > UBA5794. Next base: position 12,582 of record CAYTWC010000002.1, read on the forward strand.
CGAGGTGGAACGGGGAGCCGTTGATGTTGAGCAGCACCTCTGCTCCCCCTCGGGCCTGGACAGTCGGTCGACCATCCGCATCCCAGATGTCCTCACAGATCGAGATCCCACAAAGGGCGCCTCCGATCCGATGGATCTCAGGAGCGTCCCTGCCCTCGGCGAAGTATCTGGCCTCGTCGAACACGCCGTAGTTCGGAAGCAGTGTCTTGTGGTACACCGACACCGTGCGACCGCCCGTGACGACGGCCGCCGCGTTCGTGATGCGACGCGGTAACGAATCGTCGTCCTTTCGTTCGATCGCAAGGCGATCCACGAACCCGACGATCGTCACGAGCCTGTCGGAGGCCTCTGCGATCGTGTTCAGAGCTTCGAGGTTGGCATCGATGAACCCGTCGCGCAGCACCAGGTCTTCCGGCGGATACCCGGTGATGGCCAGCTCGGGCAGCAGGAGAACATCGGCGTCGGCGTCGGAGGCCTTGCGCATGGCTGCGAGAATCGCCTCGGTGTTGCCAGCGATGTCGCCGACCACCAGGTCGAGTTGTGCGCCCGCGACCCGAAGCGTCCGCGTCACACACCCTCCACGGTTTCGGCGATCAGGTGATCGACGACAGCTTTCAATGCATCGTCGACATCCCTTCCGTCGGCCAAGGCAGACTCGAACACGACGCGCTGCCTGTCTGAGCTCGTCCCTTCCGTGACGATCGTCCGGACACGCTCGAGGTGCTCCAGGGCTCCGATCTCGATCGCATCCACGCGCACGATGTCGATCAGCTCCTCTGCCAGATCGCCCATTGGCACCAATTCCCCCCTACCGAAGTCGATCAACGGTTGATCGACACCGTACCGTTGTGCACGCCAGTTGTTCTCCTGGATCAGCATCCGTGAGTATTTGCGCCAGCGACGGTTTTCGGTCCGGAGCCGGTAGAGCACCGCCAACAAGGATTGGTAGGCCGCTGCGATCGTGAGGGCGTCGTCGACCCTCGTGCAGATATCGGTTGAGCGCATCTCGAGCGTGGGGTATCTCGACGAGGGACGGATGTCCCACCACAACTTCGAAGCATCCTCGATCACACCCGTGCCGACGAGGACGTCGATGTGGTGTTGGTAGTCCGACCATCCGCTGAACTCGTCAGGGAGGCCCGTGCGCGGCATCGAGCGGAAGACAGCGGTCCGGTAGCTCTTGAGTCCGGTGTCCTCACCATGCCAGAACGGGGAGGATCCCGACAGCGCGAGGAGGTGCGGCAGGAAGTACGTGACCTGGTTCATGAGCTCGACGCGCAAGTCCTCGTCGTCGATCCCGACGTGCACATGCATGCCACAGATCAGCAGTCTCCGCACCACGCCCTGAAGTGCCTGTTCGAGCAGGTTGTACCGCTCCTTGTCGGTATGGCGCTGCCTGCTCCATTCGGCGAACGGATGCGTGGATGCCGAGATGATCGCCATGTCGTACCCCGCGACCGCGTCCGCGACGAATCTGCGCATGGTCCTGAGGAATTCGTCGACCTCGGACATGTTCCTCGCAACGGGAGTACCGATCTCGACCTGTGACCGTATGAACTCCGGGCTGGTCACACCGGTGGGAGGGTCCTCAAGGGCATGGAGCAGCGAATCCGGGAGATCGTCCACGAGATCCCTGGTCTCGAGATCGACGACGAAATACTCCTCTTCGATGCCGATCGTCAGTGGCGGGCGCTTCGGTGCCATGAATCCTCCACGGTCAGGGCAAGAGCCACGGTAGCGCCCAAAGAGCGTGCATTCGCCTCAGGAGATGAGAAGGAGCCCGACATGCTCGAGCGCGTGGGTCAACGGTCCTTCATCGCCTGGCCGCACGGAGATGGTCAGGACACCGCCACCACCATGCGGCGCGTGGCGTAGCTGGATGTCGCGCACATCGACCTGCGACTCCTCGAGAGCATGGCCGACCTTTGCGATCTCGCCGGGCTGGTCGGCGAGGGCGACACGTACCGCCGCTGCGGGCGCCCCCAGCGAACGTCGGGTATCGCGGGCGCGGGTGAGCATGCTCAGCAACGTGTCGTCGTCGGTCAGGATGGCCGCCTCGAGCACCGACAGCTGCTGCTTCATGTCGCCGACTGCATCCAGGACCGCGTCGGCATTCGCCCGGAAGAGCTCGACCCAGGGAATCGGCTCCGAGGCGCCGACCCGGGTGAGGTCGCGGAAGCTCCCGGCCGCAAGCTCAAGCGCCCCATCGGTGTCATCGGCACCCGCAAGCAGGGCGCCTGCGACGAGTTGGGGAAGGTGACTGATCTTTGCGACTGCGGCGTCATGCTCGCCTGCGGTCATGCGGACGACCACCCCGCCGAGCGCCTCGATCACCGATACCGCCAGTGCGTCAGCCGCTACCGGTGCGTCGTCGATGACAACCCACGATGCACCGCGGAAGAGTGCCGCGCTTGCGGCACCGGGGCCTGATGTCTCCCTCCCGGCCATCGGGTGCGTTCCCACGAAGCCATCGAGGTGCCCGGCGGCGTCCATGACGGCTCCTTTGACGCCTGCGACGTCCATCACAGCAATGTCGGTCGTGAGACGATGGAGGCATTCGATCGTTGCCTTCGGGGGGACCGCGACGATGATGATGTCGGGTCCGGCTTCGACGACGCCCTCGATCGAGTCCACGAAGACCTCGGCAAGTCCGAGTTGCTTCGCGGTTGCCACGGCGTCGGGGTCGGCGTCGTATCCCGTGACGACCCATCCTGCGCCGCGGAGACCCGCGCCGATGGATCCCCCGATGAGACCGAGACCGATGATTCCCGCAGTAGCCATGGCAGACAAGGCTAGAGCGGGTGAGCGCCGAGGAATCGGTGGTGGCCGACGGCCGGTTGCTCAATGCCTCTACGCTTGCGCGGTGGGACGAATCTTTGTGACTGGCGCTGCGACATGGACCGGCGGACAATTGATCCGCCGCCTTGAGGCGCGCCCTGACACCGAGGTGTTCGCCGTCGATGACGTCGACCCTGCCGTGCCGTTCCGCTCACCGTTCGAGAAACTGTCACTCGAAAGATTGTCTCTCGCTCGCTACATGCTCGAGGTCGAACCCGAGACGATCATCCACCTCCAATCAGT
>CAYTWC010000002.1:15762-25825 GCA_964441975.1 uncultured Acidimicrobiaceae bacterium
CCGATCTTCGGTGAGAACATCGGCAACCCACTGAGTCGCTACCTGAGGCTCAAGGTGGTCCCGACCATGCTGGGATTCGATCCACGTTTGCAGCTGACCCACGAGGACGACGCCGTCTCCGCTCTTGAGCACGCGCTCGACGCCGGTGTCGAGGGGACATTCAACGTCGCTGGGACCGGGCAGATGTACCTGTCACGAGTGCTTCGCCTCGGCGGCCGGATCGCGCAACCGCTACCAGGCCGGCTGTACGAGTCCGCCATGCGCAACCTGGCGCGAGCCGACCTCCGAGTCCCGTCCCACCTTCGGTCGTACCTCAAGTATGGGCGTATAGCCGACACGCGAGGGATGACACATACGCTCGGATTCGAGCCATCGCACTCGTGCCGACAGACTGTTCTCGCCGCATTCGGGATCGCGGGGAAGTCGTGACCCAGTCCACGGACTATTCCGCCTTGTCCGTCAAGGAATTGCGACGGCTTGCCAGTGAGGCCGGCATTCCCGGGCGATCCACGATGAACAAGGCCGAGCTCGTACGCGCCCTCGCGGCGACGTCCGCCGCCTCGGGGACCACGGCCGAGGCGAGCGGCGATGCCACCGGCGTCATCCTGCCGGGCATATCACCCGAGGACCGCGCCCATGCGCGACGGCGGCGCGAGGCGCTTCATGACCGCCTCACCGCGTTCGTCGATCCCGCCATCCACTGCGGTTGGACCACGACTGAGGGACATCCGTGCGGTCTCCCGGTTGTGCGCGGCTCGGAGTCGTGTGCTCTCCACGGTGATGGACGAATCATGGACATGGCCATGCCACTGACCGGAACGCTCGGTTTCGGGTCCTGGCCGAAGCTGTGGCGTCACCTCAACCTCGCGACATACGACATCGACTCGTTCGGCCTCGATCCGGTCGTGGCGGAAATGGCCTGGCATCTCCTCAACGGCCTCTACTACGACTACTTCCGGGTCGAGGTCGAGGGGATCGAGCACGTACCGATGACGGGCGGAGCGGTCATTGTCGGCAACCACGGCGGTGCGGCTATCCCGTACGACGCTGCCATGCTCGCGCTGTCGGTGCTCAACGAAGCCGAGCTCCCTCGCCGCGTACGGATCATCGGCACCGAGATATTCAACATGCTCCCGACCGTGTCGCACCTGTACCGGAAAGTCGGTGCCGCGTATGCAACGCGGGACGACGCGACCGAGCTGCTCGCGCGAGGGCACCTCCTCGGTGTCTTCCCCGAAGGCGAGCGTGGATTCATGAAGCCTGTCTGGGAGGCGTACCGCGTCAGTCGGCTCGGGCGAGGGGGGTTCGCTGACATTGCCGCACAGGCGAGCGTCCCGGTCGTCCCTGTTGCGATCATCGGATCCGAGGAAGTCCACCCGGCTGTCATGACGTCGAAACGACTCGCGAGGCTTGTCCGACTCTTCTTCCCGGACCAGCGTGTCGAGGAGATTGCGGTTGCACTCAACCCGATACCGCTGCCGATCCGCTGGAGGATCAGGTTCCTTCCTCCCGTCGAAGCTCCACCACCGGGCTCGAAGCTCGATGCGCTCGATCTGCTCGAGGTTTCCGCCGACATCCGCCAATCGATCCAGCATGCGCTCGACGACATGCTGGCGCACAGAAGAACTGCTTTCTGAGAACTTCATAAAACCGCTAACAATTGCAAGCGGTTTGCTGTATCATGCAAACATGAAGAGGCCACAGCTACCCGATGTCGGGTCGTTCATCAAGGAACAAAGGGAGAAGAGCTCCCTTTCGATCCGCAAGCTCGCCGAGCTGACCGGGGTTTCGAACCCGTACATCAGCCAGATCGAGCGGGGAATCCGAACACCGTCGGCTGAAATCCTCCGATCGATCGGTCAGGCACTGTCGATCCGCACCGAGACGCTGTACGAGAAGGCAGGACTTCTCGACGGCGAGACCGTTCCGGATGTTGTGTCAGCGATCGAAGCGGACGACAGACTCTCGAGTACACACAAACAAGCCCTGACAGAGATCTACACCGGTTTCGTCATGGCAGATACGGAGAAGACAACATGATCGACATGAAGGAACAGAAAGACGCAGTCGCCAAGAAGGCCAAGACGGTTGTCGACAGCACAGTCGCCGCCGGCACGAAGGCAGTCGACAAGTCCGCTGACGCTGCAACGACCGCGACGGACAAGCTCAAGGACGTACTTGCACGCTCCAAGTCCTTCGCTGAGACCGGTATCACCAAGGTCACGACGGTCAAGGTCGGCGAGAAGCAACTGAACGAGCACGCCCAAGCGACCGTCGACTCGGTCCAGGCAGCCGTCGATGTCGACCAGCTCACCGGCCAGGTGACCAAGCTGCGCGAACAGATCGAGGGCGTGCTGGGCACGTGGAAGGAATCATTCCGACCCTCGACTGCAACACCGGCAGCCTCAAAGGCTCAGACCGCACCGGCAGAGAAGAAGCTGTCGAACGCCGAGCTGTCCAAGCTCACGGTCGACGAACTTCGGGCAATGGCGGCCGAGGCTGAGATCCGTGGCCGCTCTTCCATGAACAAGTCGCAACTGATCACCGCCATCAAGAAGGCGCAGACGTCCTGAACGAGTAGACGTCCACCTGCAAGTCGCATCCTCCTGCGCTTGCAAACACGAAGGGCCCGCCACCACGGGCCCTTCGGCGCGTTGGTGGCCAGGAACCGGGTCTGACCCTACGAGGTCACCAACGGTTCGATGTCGTTGGCTGCATCGATCCACCCCTGCACCATCTCGACCGTCGGAAGACGCTGCACGCGCCGTCGCTTTGCGTTGATCTGTGTCAACGTCGCCATGAGATTCTGCGCATTTCTCCGGCGAAGCGCTTTGATCGTGTCGACCCCTGCGACACCGAGCAGCTCGGCGTACTCGGCACCGACCCCTTTGACGCGCATCAGATCGGCCTGCTGCGCCCACTTGAGGAGATCGGCGGTCGGAATCCCGGTGCGATCTGCAACCTCGGCCCGACCTTTGCGAGTGGCCGCCTGCTGGAGCAAGGCTTCCGTCGTGCGGACCTTCCCTTTGCGCAGCTTCGTCGCCTCCCTCTGGCGGATCGCTCGTATCGCAGAAATGGAAGCCATCACAAACCTTCCGTCTTGTCGGGCACGGTTGAGGCGAGACTAACCAAACGCGGACACGTGTTGCTAGTGGGTCGGCAGGTCGGACACCGACCGATACGTCGGCGGCGCCAGCCGGTCGAACCAGACCTCTTCGATAGTCGACGCGTGCATCGAGATCAGACTGTGCAGGTCGTAGTCGCCTTCCATCCCGAGCAGGCGCCGCCACATCGAGGACCCGACAATGGCCGGCCATCCTCGCTGGTATCGGTACTTCGGGACGACGGCATCGGGCTGCGATTCACGTGCCGCAGCGATCAGGCGCTCGACGACATCCGGGGGGATATCCGGCTGGTCAGCCATGGAAATGACCGTGTACTCGACCGCGCGATCCCGAGTGACGAGATCGAGCGCCACCCGCAGGGGCGAAGCCAAGCCTTCGGCCCATTCAGGATCGATGACAGTTGTCACATCGAGGTCGTCGATGAGCATCGCGTTTGCGTCATCGTCGGGACCCAACACGACAACAACGCCGTCCAACCCCCATGCGAGAGCCGATTCGACGGCGCCACGAAGCATCGGACGCCCGCCGACCACCGAGGCGTACTTCGACGTCGGGAAGTCGTCACCGGGATCGGTAGCGATGATGATGGCGATTGTTGACACAGGGCTCCCCCACGGACGACCGCTTCGGACTCTATCGCTCGACGCGTCCGCAGCCACCGGACCTCAGACGGGTGTATCGCCGCTGCCCGACGTCGGGTCCGGGTCGAGGAAGTGCCCCCGCAGCACCTCACCGGCGATGTACGACACCGCCATCCCCACGATGATCAATGGAAGCGCATTGAGACCTGAGCTGATGGTGACGAGAAACGCAATGACTGCCGCCGACAGTGGGAGGCGGAGGACGGCGACCACGGTTGCCGCAACGGTGATGGGCATCGCAGCGCTGAGCGTGAGACCGGGGAGGTACGACGCCAGGAGGCCCGCAACCACACCGACGAAGATCGCAGGGAATACGGGACCACCCTTGAAGCTACCCATCGACACCATCCACGCTGCTGCCTTGAAGATGAGCAGCCAGACGACCGAAACGACGGCCAGCGTGTCCGCTTGTTCCATGAACGGGGCGAGTGCCCTCGATCCCGAGAACAGAATCGCGAGGTCGGACAGGTCGGTGATCCGCGCAAACACGATCGCCATCACGGCCACGACGAGACCGGCGATCGGTAACCACATCAGGAGGTTGCGGTTCACGAGCCGATTCACGCGTTTGCCGGCAGCAACGACGCCGACGCCAAGGATTGCGCATGCGATGCCGATCGGGATCGCCCATGCCACGTTTGACACGGTGAGCGCATCGAGCACGTCGAGGTCGACAGGTTGGATGGCGAACGCGTCGGTACTCAGACCGGTCGCGCTCCCGAGACCGATGTACACGAGCGACCCGATGCCGGCCGCGACCAATCCGGGGAGCACGAGGAGAGGTGCCATTGCACCGCCGACGCCAGCGGCCTCGAAGATGATGATCGCCGCGATGATCGGGTTGTTGAAGACCATCGCCAATGATGCGAACCCGCCCGACGTCGATGAAAGCTCCTTCGCCTCATCTCCCGCGTCGCGCAACACGCTGCGGGCCAGCAAGAGCCCGAGACCCATTCCCAAAGCAATCACAGGTGACGAAGGTCCGAGCACGAGGCCGAACCCGAGCGTGGCCAGCGCGGCGAGAAGGATGCCGGGAAGCAACGCTGGCTCCGTCACACCCGCCGAGAGCCCGTCAGCAGGGACACCTCCGCCGGTGCCGGGGAGCTTCGTGATTGCAAGCGCTGTCAACGTGCCCGCGGCTATCAGCACCGGGATCGGCCACCACCACGGAGCTGTGGTGAAGCCAAGCACATCAGGAAGGTCGACAAACAGCAGATCCTGGAGAAACGGGACGAGCGAGAGGAAACCCCACGCAGCCGCTGACACCACCAGACCGACGAAGGCCGAGAAGATGAGGAGGCGTCGAAACCCCCTGTCACGGATCACCGACATCGCGTTCTGTGGAGCGATCTCACCCACTGTTGACCCTTATCCTTCCTGGCGTCCGTACTCCTGGCTGTGGCCACGGCGACACCGTCGGGCATTATGGCAGCGATGGCAGAGTTGGCTTCAGCCTGTGGCTCGGGCGCACTTCGTGATCGCTGCAATCAATTCGGATTGCACGTACCCGAGCCACGCAACCGCTGCCAGCGCAGGGTCCTCCGAGACACGATGCTCCCACGATGACCCTTCCTCGAAGGCACCCGACCGCGCCGCGAGCGTGAGACGAGCCGCGTTGATCGCACGGAGAACAGCTCGCGCGTCGTCGACCGTCAGGACCGGATCGACAGATGTGAGCTCGATCAGCACATCGAGATCCTTGACGAGGTCGCGCTGGCGCTGGGAACGAACCATCGACGCATACTCCTGGGATGCCTGATCGTCCTGCCGATAGGCGTCGCGATTGAGCACGGCGTGGGCGGGGTCGTCTCCGCCGGGGTCCACGGATTCCATCAGATCCGGTATCTGGACGAGCAACGCCTTGTCCTCGACGGTGAGCGCTGCCCTGATCGTCGAGTCGACGACGGGGAACATCGCGCTCACGACTGCTCCATCGTCGCCCAGAGCCCGTACCGTTGAAGTCGGTAGACACAGAGTTCGGCGGGTTCCCGCAGTCCCGAGAACACGACCGCTTTCCCCTCGTTGTGGACCATCAACATCAGCCTCGTCGCCTTGTCGACATCGAAGCCGAACACGTCCTGGAAGACGTACACGACGTAGTCCATCAGGTTCACAGGGTCGTCCCAAACGATCACGTTCCACGGCTGATCGGGACGCTCGAGATCCGACGAGTCCGGTGCCACGACCTCGACCGGCGACGTCGTCATCACGAATGGCTCGACATTCATCGGACTAGTCGATCCGGACGTCGACTTCATCATCGGACCGAACGATCGTACGCTGGGAATTGAGCCAGTCCTCAAAGTCGAGTCGCGCGACGCGCCATTCACGACCGAACTTCACCGCCGGTACCTCACCGGAGCGGAGCATGGACGTGACCACGAAGGTCGACACGTCCATGTACTCGCAGATGTCACCGACGGTCAACCACGGTTTGTCGATCTCGACGGTGATCCGTTCCATGACTCCAGCGTAGGCGCGTCCGGTCGGTCAATCCAGAGTCGCGAAATTCGTCTTGCAATGGTCAGGATCGCCCCCTATCGTCGAACTGCTGAATAGTCACGACCACCCGGTCGTATTGCAGGGTCGTAGGGGCCAGGTTTGCGGGAAGGCGATCCGGGAAGGTGACACGTATGATCAGTGCAACCGTTGCAGCGTCCCACCGTTTCGGGACCGTACGCAAACACGGCTATGACCCGGCTGAGGTCGACGCCGTGGTTGAAAGACTCGTTGACGCGCTCGGCGCGTCCGAGGATCGAATCCACGTCCTTGAGCAGCGGCTTGAAGAGTCATCCGTTTCATCGACAGCCATCGCGCGCACGCTGGCCGCGGTGGAGACGACGAAAGAGGAACTCCTCGATGAGGCCAACGCGGAAGCAGCCCGCATCCGCGAGGAAGCGAAGTCAGAAGCTGAAGAGATCATGGGGCTTGCCTCGGATCTCGACGCCGAACTGTCGAAGAAGCGCGACGAGATCCTCTCCGAGGCACATGCCTACGCAGACCGGGTGATGGCAGAAGCGAACGCCAGTGCGTCCGAACAGGAGATCGTGGCGGCAAGGCTCGCGTCCGAGCTGATCGACGACGCGACCAAGGTCGCCGCCGACATCACGGCACGGTCGGAGGCGGCTGCGCGCTCTCAAGACATCGCTGCCGCCTGGGCGCTACGGGCAACGACCGACCGCGCGAACCAGATGGTCATGGACGCTGAGCGGCGGGCGGCCCTGATCATCAGGGATGCTGCGTTCGAGAGCCAACGTCTTGCCGAGAAGGCCGACAGCATCCGAAATGCGCTGATGAGCCTCAAGGCATCGGCCCAGGCGCTGGCGGACAACACGGTGAACGAGGTCGAAGTCATCGACCTCGCGGCGGTCGAGGCATCACGCACGCCGTTCCAACCGGTCCAACTCGTGGAACCCGAACCCGAATCCGAACCGGACCCCGAACTGACGGTCGACGTCGGACCGGCGGCCGAGACAGACGACGAACCCTCCACCTACTACCAGCGCAGGACAGCCACCTTGAGGGAACGAATCGAGATCGCCCGGTCGATGCCATAGCGCCGACCGGAGCGGGCGGAGCGACCACACCGATGGGAGACCCCCATCGGTGTTTGTCGTTTGGGATCAGATGATCGAGGCAGACGACAGATCCCGGAATCCGGATCCCGAATGGCGGCTCATGATCGATCAGGATCTCGGATCATGGCGGCCGAGTGTTCAGCACCGCCGACCCTCAGATGTCGGGTCACCGTTCCATGATCGACTCTGCGCTCAGTCCTCAGTCTTGTGTCCTCCGCCTGACTTCTCTATCTCTTGACACATATGTAACGATATGGTTACATACGCTGTATGGAAGCACTCGCTGCCTTGGCGGATCCCATCCGAAGAGAGATCGTGGAGACACTTCTTGTCGCCCCCGAGGCTGCCGGTTCGATTGCATCGAGATTCGACGTCAGCCGACCTGCGGTTTCTCGGCACCTGCGGGTCCTGCGGGAGGCCGGGCTGGTCTCGGTCGAGCGGGATGCGCAGCGTCGTGTCTACCACATCGAACCCGGACCGCTGAACGAGATTGATGACTGGATGACCCGATACCGCAAATTCTGGACAACGAGGCTCGACGCACTCGACGCACACCTGGAGGAGCACCCATCATGACGACACCACTCGGAAGCCTGACATACGACGACGCCGACTCGGTGATCACATTCGAACGCACGTTCCCGGTCACACCCGAACGCCTGTGGCGAGCGATCGCGACACAGGACGGTCTGGGTACCTGGCTGGCCACCGGCCGGTTCGACGGACGCCAAGGCGGGTCTGTCCGGTTCGAGTTCAACGAGGACCAGACCGTGACCGGCGAGATCCTCGTGTGGGACCCGTATTCGGAACTCACCCACACGTGGAACATCAACGACGAGATACCTTCGACCGTCACCTACCGGATCTCCGAGACATCCGACGGCTCTCAACTCACGCTCACCCACAGACGGCTGCCTGCGGAGATGGCCGGCGGATATACGCCCGGTTGGCACGCATACCTCGATCGACTCGATCAGGCGATCAATGGCGACCCGGTGGAGTCGTGGGACGAACTCTTCGCTCGAGCCATGCCGAGGTATGCAACATCGACGTGAGGACTCGCCTCGTCGATTGCAGCGGTGCTGCGGCCAACGTCGAGGTGATCGGGGCGGGACCTCCTGTCCTCATGATCGGCACTGCCGTTCCCATGGCATGGACGAGACCGCTGTGCGAGGCGATTGCTGACGGAGGCTTCACGGTCGTCAATTTCGACTACGCGCCATCGGGCGAGCCGGATGGTGATCCAGAACCGAGGACATCGCTCGCCCAAGCCGAGGACGCCGCAGCGGTCGTGGCGGCCGTCGGTGTGGGTCCGGTCCATGCGATCGGCGTGAGCCGAGGAGGCATCACTGCGTTCGGTCTGACAAGTCGGCACCCGACCACTGTGCGATCGCTCACGCTTGTGTGCCCGGTCGCCGGGTTCTCCGATACCCTGACCATCGAGTCGGCCCCCCTGATCCCGGAGCCCGACGAAGACCCAATGCACACGATGCTCCGTGCCGGGTTCTCGGACGGCTACCTCGAGTCAAACCTCGAGCATGCCAAGGAACTCGTCATGATCCCCGACGGAGCCGTGAGGAGGGTCGCTCGGACAGACGAGACGCCGTTCGACCACACGGACGATGTCACCGTACCGACGATGGTGGTCGAGTTCGGCGCCGATCGTATGGTCGGGCCGGAACACTCCGCCCGCTACCTCGCAGCGCTGCCCGATGCCGAGCACCGCGTGATCGATGGTGCGGGCCACGGCTGGTTCCACGAACAACCATCCTCCGTCGCTCGCATGATCACCGATTTCATGCGCGCACTCCCACCCGACTCCTGACATCTACAGATTCCTGCGCGTCCGAGAGATTCCAGGAATTGATACGGCTCGACTCAGGTTACACTTCGTGTATTGACTCAGACTCGGTGTGTTCAGCGTGTTCGCACCGATTGACACCAACCACAAGGAGTAACCATGGGACGAGCAGTCGGTATCGACCTCGGAACGACCAACTCGGTGATCTCCGTCCTCGAGGGCGGCGAACCACAGGTCGTGGCAAACGCAGAGGGGCACCGGACGACGCCGTCCGTGGTCGCTTTCGCAAAGAACGGCGAGGTGCTCGTCGGAGACCAGGCGAAACGCCAGGCCATCACCAATCCCGATCGCACGATCCGGTCGGTCAAGCGACACATGGGCACCGACTGGTCAGTCGACATCGACGGCAAGTCCTATTCCGCACAGGAGATCTCGGCGCGAATCCTCCAGAAGCTCAAGGCCGACGCAGAGGCGTATCTGGGCGAGCCCGTCACGAATGCAGTCATCACGGTGCCGGCGTACTTCGGCGATTCCCAACGCCAGGCGACGAAGGAAGCCGGGCAGATCGCGGGTCTGACCGTCGACAGGATCGTCAACGAGCCGACAGCTGCGTCGCTTGCCTACGGGCTGGACAAGAAGGGCAGCGACGAACTCATCCTCGTCTACGACCTCGGTGGCGGAACATTCGACGTATCGGTCCTCGAGATCGGCGAAGGCGTATTCGAGGTGAAGTCGACCTCGGGTGACACGAACCTCGGTGGTGACGATTGGGATGAGAAGGTCATCACCTGGCTCGTCGACGGGTTCAAGGCGGAGAACGGCATCGATCTGTCGAACGATGCGATGGCGATGACCCGCCTCAAGGAAGCGGCCGAGAAGGCGAAGATCGAGCTCTCGTCGGTCCAGGAGACCGAGATC
>CAYTWC010000003.1:0-13769 GCA_964441975.1 uncultured Acidimicrobiaceae bacterium
CAGTCGTTCCAGCAAAACCCCCGATCGACAACTGGAAGTCGGTCATGACAGAGAAGTACATGCAGTTCAACGGAAGGGCCCGACGGGCTGAACTGTGGTGGTATGCCCTGATCAACCTTGTGATCTTCTGGGTCCTCCTCGGTTTGGCGTTCGTGTTCGACGGTGGACTCGCAGCGATCTTCTGGGCTGCCTACATCGTCTTCTGGTTGGTGACCATCGTGCCGTCCCTCGCCGTTGGCGTCCGAAGACTCCACGACACGAACAAGAGCGGGTGGATGCTCCTGCTCGTCCTCGTTCCATTCATCGGTTCGCTCATCATCCTGGTGTTCTACCTGATCGACGGCGACCGCGGAACGAACCAGTACGGACCGTCCGAGAAGTACGTCGAGGCGTAGCTCTAACACCCAGATCGACAAGAGCCATACAAGGTGGTGTGATCCCTCACACCCTCTTGTGTGGCTCTTTGACGTAACGCTTGTTGAGGATCACGACCGTATCCACCATGAGCAGCCGCATGTCCTCGACGATGTAGTCAGCGAGGTCGTCATCGGAAATGGTGTCACCGTCGACGTCGAGCCGGAAATCCTGTCCCTGGATACCTCCTCCGTTGGAGAAGGTGATCTCGAAATCGAAGACCACCCGAGTGCTCTGCGATTCGCCTTTGTCCACACCCGACATCCCGATCTCCCTTGCCAACCGTCATGGGCACGTCTTGCGGCCACCGCATGGACGTTACCGGCGAGCTCCTAGGATTTGCTCAACGCCACACTGGGAGATCGTCAATGAAAACCGCCCTCGTCGTACTCGACATGCTCAACGACTTCGTCACCGGGACGCTTGCGAACGACGCAGCGAAGCCGATCGTCGATCCAATCGCAAAGATGGCCGAGGCAGCGCGCAAACGTGACGACTGGGTCGTCGTGTATGCCAACGACGCCCATCAGGACAACGACATCGAGTTCCGCATCTTCGGCGAACACGCTGTCGCGGGAACCGATGGCGCAGCGGTCGTCGATGCCCTCACCCCCAAGGAAGGCGATTTCGTCGTCCCAAAGCGGTACTACTCGGCATTCACCGACACCGACCTCGACTCCACATGCCGGGTGCACAACATCGGGAAAATGGTCGTGGTCGGGCAACACACCAATTGCTGCTGCCGCCATACGACTTACGACGCCTTCCTCCGTGACATCGAGGTTGCGGTCGTTTCCGATGCCACGTGCGTATTCGCACCGATGGTCGGCGACAAGTACGACCAGGTGCAATCCGAGTCGCTCGAGTATCTGAGCACGTTCTACGGATCGCAGGTCCTCGACTCGGCCGACCTGCTGTAGGTCTCTGAAGGCGAGAGCGGCACACCGAGCCTGACGGTTTGCCAAAATGTAGGTATGACTCGTTGGAGCCTCATACGACCGCCGCTTGCGGCCGGTGCTGTCCTCGCCGGACAGATGGCGAGGGCGATATATCGCGACGACCTTCCGACCCTCGAGAACCAGGATCCCTCCGGCCACTTCGGTGACCCGCGTTCGCCGAGGCTCCGCGTCGTGTTTCTCGGCGACAGCTCGGTGACGGCACCGGGCGTCGAACCACTCGACGCATCGTGGCCGCGCCAGGTGGCCATCCACCTCGGTGAACGGTTCTATGTCACGGCGCTCAGTGTGGCCGTCGGAGGAGCCAAGGCGCGTGACGTCCGCGCCGAGCAGGTCGACGCCGCCCTTGAGGTCGATCCCGACATCGTGTACCTCTCCGTCGGCTCGAACGATGCCCTCCGTGCGACACCCGTGTCGCGGTTCGAGACGGAATACTTGGACATCGTCGAGAGACTGCACGCATCGGTACCGGCCGTCGGCTTGTCAGGCGTGGGAGATCTCGGCACCATCCCACGTCTCCCGGAGCCGATGCGCGGCGTCGCCCGGGTGCGGGCACGTTCGATAGACCGCGCCATCGCTCGCGTGACCGCACAGTTCCCACGTGCGGTGAAGTCGAACCCATGGGTTGTGATGGAGGCGTTCGTCGACAACGACTACTTCGCCGGGGACCTGTTCCACGCCTCGGCTGTGGGTCACCTGCTGTTCGGTGAGGTCGGCAAACCCGTCGCCGACGCGTTGGTCGACATCTGGTTGGCGAATCCGCGTTCGGGTCTCCGACTTTCGAGTCGTCAGGACGTCTGACGATCGAGAAAATGCCGGATCATCAGTGACACCGTCCCGATCGCACCGGTGTTGATCCCTTCGGGGATGATGATGTCCGCGTACCGCTTCGACGGTTCCACGAACCGATCGTGCATCGGCCGCACCGTCTTCTCGTATTGCGCAAGAACCGAATCGAGCGTCCGCCCTCGTTCGAGAATGTCCCTGTTCAGGCGTCGGATCAGTCGAAGGTCCGCATCGGTGTCGATGTAGACCCGCAGGTCGAACCGTTTCCTGAGCTCGGGATCCGACAGGACGAGGATTCCCTCCACGATCACGGCTGGCTCCGGAACGAGGGTCACCGTTTCGTTGGTACGGGTGTGGGTGGCGAAGTCGTACACCGGACGCTCGATCGGCTGACCGTCACGGAGACTGTCGAGGTGGTCCCGCATGAGCTCGAGTTCGAGGGAGTCCGGGTGGTCGTAGTTGATCTTCGTCCGATCCTCGAACGACAGGTGATCCTGGTCCCGGTAGTAGGCGTCCTGCTGGATGTAGATGACCTTGTCCTCGCCGACGAGATCGACGACGGACTGTGCGATCGTCGTCTTCCCGGAACCCGACCCACCGGCTATCGCGACGAAGAGCGGCCGCCCGTCCCCGATCTCGGGACCGAACGGCTTCGAAAGGATGTCAGCGACGTCGAGGGTCATACTCGGACGGTAGCGCTCGACGCCCCGATGGTTCCAACCGACCGTTGGTCGCTAGGCGTTCGCCGAGCTCAGGGTGACGTCCCCCGAGAAGGACGAGACCGACAGGCTCACCGTGCCGACGCGGTCGCCCGCGCTCGGCTTGATGCGATTGCGGAAGTCACCCGAGAGTGTCTTGATCGACGCCTTCACCTCGAGATTCGGGATCAGCCCGATACGGACGTCGCCGCTCATCGTCTTGATCTCAAGATCCGTCCCGGCGAATCGACGAACGAAGATGTCACCCGAAGCTGACTTGACGCGTGCGGTTCGTTCGACGTTCTCGAGGAGCACATCACCCGACGCAGTGGACATCTTCAAGTTCGTGACCGACTTGATACGGACGTCGCCGTTGGCCGAACTCACATCAGCGTCACCGGTCACCTCCGAGAGCATGACATCACCCGATCCGACACGCACGGTGATATCACCGACCGCGTCATCCACGCGGATGTCACCCGCCCCGGACTCGAGCGACAGGTCGGCAGTTTCACTTCGTATGCGGATCGATCCTGCGCCGACGCGGGCTCGGACCGAACCGCCCCGAGGAGTTGTCACCGTGATGTGCACCCGACGGGTGAAGACCCTGGAACGCTCGCGCGAGCGAACGGTTATCAGGTCTGCGGTCACATCGACAAGGGCTGCATCGACGAGCTGAGCATCCCCACTGACCTCGATCTTCACCCGCGGCTCGTTCCATTCCTTCACCAGGATGTCCCCTGCGCTGGTGGCAAGGTCGAATGCCGGGTTTTCGGCGACGTCGTAGATCTCCACGCGGTCGGTCATGTCTCAATTGTTCCTTCGAACGTCGACCGACTCGATCTCTTTGAGCCCTTGGTCTTCCCCGCGAGCGCAC
Organism: uncultured Acidimicrobiaceae bacterium; assembly: GCA_964441975.1. Lineage (GTDB taxonomy): Bacteria > Actinomycetota > Acidimicrobiia > Spongiisociales > UBA5794 > UBA5794. The sequence continues at coordinate 3,732 of CAYTWC010000003.1, forward strand.
GCACCACGAAGGTGTTGACCGAATCACCGAGATCCGAGGCCGCGGACTCGAGCTCACCTTTGAGCTCCTCAGGAAGGCGGACGGTGATGCGCGCCCCGAGGTCATCGGTACTCACACTCACCGTATCGGTCGATTCCTGGACGACCAGCGACGGCTGGCCGTCTTCGAGCATGATCGACACCTTGTGATCGGCGAGCTGGGCACCGACCTCGGCGGCTGTCTGCTCGGCAAGCGTCATGCCAGCCTGCCTAAGCGCTGGTGTCAATGCTGCCAGGATGGCATCACCCGCCGCAGCAATCGCTTCGTCGTCGCCGGCGAGACGCATCTGACTGTCAATGACAGCTCGCACCTGGGCGATCACACTCTCGACATCCATGTTCCTACTACTTTCCTTCGACGACCAGTCGAAGTGACTGACGGCGCCGGCTGGCTCGCGTTTCCCGCTTGGCCTCGTGTTGGGCCAAGACTGTTTCGGGGTTGTTGTACCACAGCATTCTGGTTCCTCCGCTCATTGCTGTCGTCTTGATGTCATCATGATGTCATAGTGATGTCTACTTGTCAAGAGACTTCTCGGACGGTTTGAGCACGGACGGGCTCGGATCCAAGATCCAAGATCCAAGATCGAAGATCCTCCTACCAGGGCGTCCGAAGTCACTCGGCTGCTCCCCTACAATGGAGGTGAAACCACACCGGGGAGCTCGGAGATACCGAGCTGAGAGGGTGGCCTGCGAACACGCACTGCCACCGACCCGCTGAACCTGAGCTGGATAATGCCAGCGGAGGAAGGGTGGACGTGACCGAACATCCCGCACACACCACAGCGATGCTCTTTCTCGGCGGGAAGATGGAGGCGACGCCGCGGATTCCGCCCGTCCCCCACTCCGTCGTAGCCGCGGATTCAGGGTACGACCACGCATTGGCGGCGGGCATCGGTGTCGACCTGCTGGTCGGCGACCTCGACTCGATCTCGGATCCCGCCTTGGCCCACGCCCGACGATCCGGGGTCCGGATCGAACGCCACAGCGCCGACAAGGACGCCACCGACACCGAACTCGCTCTGGATCTCCTCGTCGAGCTCGGTGTCGAACACGTCGACATGTACGGGGGCGAGGGAGGCGAGTTCCCCCATCTCCTCGGAGTCGTGGGCACCGTCGCAGCTGACCGATACGAGGCGGTACGTATCCGCTGGCACATCGCAGACGGGACTATCGAGACGGTGCGCCCACACCAACCATTTGCGGCGGACGTCGCGGATGGAACGCGGATCGGGATCGTCGCTGTCACGGATGCCGCCGGAGTCGAAACCACCGGACTCGCGTGGCCGCTGCAGAGCGAAGACCTCCAGCGAGGGACAAGTCGCGGGTTGAGCAACAGATCGAACGAAACGCAGGTCACCGTGACTGTCGAGTCCGGTGTCCTGTTGATACATGTGGAAGGACAACCATCACGATGATCGACCGAACGCCAAAATCTCTCCGCACGATGGTGGGAATACTCATGGCCCTCCTGCTCGTGGTGACGGCTTGCAGCTCGGACTCTGGTGGGGACACGCCACCAGAAGAGGATGTTCCCGAAACCCTTGTGCTCCTGACGCATGACTCCTTCGCGTTGAGTGATGGCACGCTCGAAGCCTTCACCGACGAGACAGGCATCGCCATCGAGCATCTCAGCGGCGGCGACGCCGGAACCATGCTCAATCAGGCCATCCTCACGAAGGACAACCCGATCGCCGACGTGATCTACGGAATCGACAACACGTTCATCTCGCGGGCGATCAACAACGACATCCTCGATGCCTACACGTCCCCGAACCTCGACGACGTCGAGCCGGTTCTCCAGAACGTGTCAAACGGCTTCGCGACCCCGATCGACTTCGGCGATGTCTGCATCAACTACGACATCGCCGCGTTGGCGAACGCCGGCGTCCCGCCTCCGGAAACACTCGATGACCTGCTCGACACGACGTACACCGACATGCTCGTCGTGGAGGATCCGGCCACGTCCTCTCCGGGCCTCGCCTTCCTCCTGGCGACGATCGCCGCGTACCCGGACGGCGCCGACTACGACTGGCATGACTTCTGGATCGACCTCTTCGCGAACGGCGTCGCTGTGGCATCGGATTGGTCCGAGGCCTACTACACACAGTTCTCGATTGCCGGAGGAAGCCGACCGTTGGTCGTCTCCTACGCATCGTCGCCGGTCGCCGAAGTGATTTTCGGTGAGGTCGACGAACCACCCACTGGTGTCATGACCGAGGGCTGCTACCGGCAGATCGAGTACGCGGGGGTCCTGAAAGGGACATCGTTCCCGACCGCTGCGGGCACCCTCGTGGACTTCCTGTTGTCGGTCGAGGTCCAGGAAGACATCCCACTGAACATGTTCGTCTACCCGACGAACGTCAACGCACAACTCTCCGATGTCTTCGTCGAACACACCACGTTCCCACCGAGCCCTGCGGTGATGGAGCCGACGACGATCGAAGAGAACCGTGAAAGGTGGATCGAGGAGTGGACCGAGATAGCTCGCGCCAATCAGTGAGCCGATGGACGACAATCGGCAAGGCGGCTCTCGTCGCCGTTCCCGTCGCGTTCCTCGCCTACTTCTTCGTCTACCCGCTCGCGACCATCACCCTCCGAGGTCTGGCGGCTGACGGCTCGGTCGGTTTCGGCATCGTCGGGGAGGTTCTCACCGATCCGACATTCAGGTCGATTGCGTGGTTCACTCTCTGGCAAGCGGTTATGTCGACGATCTTGACCGTGGTGATCGCCCTTCCGGCGGCGTGGGCGTTCGCCCGATTCCGGTTTCCTGGCAAGGCGTTCCTCCGGGCGGTGACGCTGGTGCCGTTCGTGCTCCCGACGCTTGTCGTGGGAACTGCCTTTCTCGCTCTACTCGGACCCCGCGGCGCTCTTGGCGTCGACCTGACCGGCACGGCATCGATCATCCTGCTTGCGCACGTGTTCTTCAACTATGCGGTCGTCGTGCGCGGCGTAGGTGCCTATTGGGAGAGGATCGATCCATCGATCGAAGACGCCGCCCGTTCGCTCGGAGCTTCCCCTGCGACGGTGTTCCGCACCGTGACACTCCCCCTGCTGCGCCCCGCGATCGCATCGACCAGCGCGCTCGTCTTCTTGTTCTCGTTCACGTCGTTCGGGGTGGTCCTACTCCTCGGCGACCTTTCACGGACGACGATCGAGGTCGAGATCTGGCGACAGGCGACAGCGTTCCTCCGCCTCGACCTCGCTGCGACCCTCGCCATTCTCCAGATCATCGGCGTCGGAGTCGTCTTGGTCGCCTATGGGCGATTTCAGCGTCGCACCGCCGTCACCTTCCGGCATCACATCGCCCCCGCCAGACCGCCAGCGACAACTCGGGAACGTCTACTCGTCGGTGCGTCCGTCATGTCGATGGTGTGTATCGTCGGTATCCCGCTCGCTTTCCTGGTCGGCCGGTCGTTCATCGAACCGGGAGGTGCGATCGGTTTCGGAAACTACGCCGCGATCGGGTCCCTTTCGGAGCAAAGCGCGGCATTTGTCGATCCCATGACGGCGATCGGCAACTCCTTGCGATTTGCGGTGATCGCGGCGCTCGTCGCGCTGGTGATCGGCGTTCTGGCCAGTGCGGCACTCGCCTACACGTCCCGGCGGGTCTCGACATCGCTCGACGTCTTCCTGATGCTCCCCCTCGGCACATCGGCGGTGACGATCGGCTTCGGGTTCCTGATTGCCCTCGACTGGCCGATCGACTTGCGCGCCTCGCTGATCCTGATCCCCATCGCCCATGCCCTTGTCGCCATACCCTTCGTCGTGCGAACAACCACACCTTCTCTCGGAAGCGTCCAACAAAACCTCCGTGACGCCGCATCGACACTCGGAGCCAGGCCATGGACGGCATGGTGGACCGTCGACTTCCCATTGGTGCTCCGTGCGATCCTGGTCGGTGGCGCATTCGCATTCGCCATCTCCATGGGAGAGTTCGGAGCCACAGCCTTCATCGCCCGACCGTCCTCCCCCACCATTCCCATCGCCATCTTCCGTCTTCTCGGCAGACCGGGCGGCAGCCCCTTCGGTGCAGCCATCGCGCTCAGCGTGGTCCTGATGTTCATCACCGCCGCAGCGATCCTCATCATCGACGCTGTCCGCACGGAGCAGCGAGGTGAGCTGTGAGCCTGGATATCGAGAACCTCACCGTGAGCTACGGAGGCACCGTCGCGGTCGACGGGGTCGATCTGCACGTCAGCCGGGGTGAACGGTTTGCGGTCATGGGGCCATCGGGATCCGGCAAGTCGAGCCTGATCAGGGCGGTCGCCGGAGTCGTTCCGAGCCGAGGTGCGATCATCGTGGACGGCGCTGACGTCTCGGACGTACCGACCCACGAACGCCCGATCGGGCTCATGTTCCAGGACTACGCGCTGTTCCCTCACATGACCGTGGCGGACAACGTGGGGTACGGACTGAAGATGGCTGGCATCGACAAGGACAGGAGAGGCGTTCTCGTGGCGGGGATGCTCGCGCGAGTGGGTCTCGGCGATTTCGCCGGTCGATCGGTTCAGGGGCTGTCCGGAGGGGAACAACAGCGCGTAGCCCTTGCGAGGACGCTCGCACCCGAGCCGCTGCTCGTCATGCTCGACGAACCACTGGGATCATTGGATGCTGCGCTACGCGAAGCACTACTGCTCCACATGCGCTCGGTCGTCGAAGACCTCGGCACCACGACGATCTACGTGACGCACGACCGCGGCGAGGCGTTTGCTTTCGCCGATCGGGTGGGCATCCTCATCGACGGGCGAATGGCGGCCGTCGATACCCCAGAAGGCCTCTGGACCAATCCGGGCACCGTGTCTGTGGCTCGTCTGATCGGCCACCAGACCGTGATGGACGGTACCGACGTCGGTCTCGAGGGATGGATCGCCGTCCCACCCGGAGCGGTCCGACTCGATCCGAAAGGCACCCACACGGGGACGGTGGTCGACTCGACGTTCACCGACGGCACGTTCCAGACCACTGTCCGCGTGGGCAACTCCGACGTCCGCGTGACGACACCCTCACGCATGGCGTCGGGAACGGGAGTCAGCCTCACCATCGACGAGACAGCAATCATCCGCGTGACAGATGACCGCCAGCTGGGATCTGGAATCTGAGATGTGAATCCTGGCTCTGGGATCTCCGAAGGCTCAGTCCAGGAGGTCCATCGTTCGCATGACCCGTCCGAATTCCTGGTCGAGCGTGATCACGGTGTAGCGCGCGATCTCCCGGGCCCGGTAGACCTTGTGGGTCGGCGTGACGATATCGAACGTATGCGTTGCATCGGAGACGAAGATCATGTCGTATCCCAGATCCGATGCGACACGCGCCGTGGTCTCACAGCACATGTTCGACTGGATGCCGCAAATCGCAACGCCCGAGATCCCGTGGCTCTTGAGCCAGGCATCCAAGTCCTCGTCCCCGTGGAAGGCGGAATGGACCGACTTTGTGACCAACAGGTCGGGCTCTCCCGTGATGACGTCCTTGAAGGCGAAACCTGCCGAGTTCTGGGACAACGGCGACGACGGGTTCTTCGAGGCATGCCGCACGTACACGATCGGCCACTCCTGATCGCGCCATGCTGCGATGAGCCTCGCGATATTGGCCTCACAGTCAGGGTTGTTCCTTGGCCCCCAGTACACCGCATCGTCGAAACCCTTCTGGACATCCACGACGACGAGCGCCATGCTGTCTTCCCAATCCGGCATTGCTCACCCCTTTCGAGCGATTGTTGCGACCCGTGCATTTGTAGCGGCGACGAGCCGCGCAAGCGAAAGCGGATACACCGTATCGGGCGTACCGGCTGCCGACCACACCCAACGGTAGCGCCCCAGGCTCGTGTCGACCACTGTTTGCAGTTGCCTCGAGTGCCCGACAGCCGGGGTGCCACCACCGGCGAACCCGGAGATCTCACGAACCTCGCTCAGTGGGACCACCTCGGCGGACGATCCGCCGAACTCGCTTGCGAGCAGACTCTCGTCGATGTGATAGTCACCGGAGCAGATGACCAGGACCGGTTCACCGTCGACCCTGAAGACGAGACTCTTCGCGATCGCTCCGAGCTCGCACCCGATTGCACGCGCCGCATCCATCGATGTCTTGGTCCCTTCTGGGAATCGGATCGGAGCGGCTGCGATCCCGGATGCGACCGCGGCATCGATGAACCTGAGCGTGCTTGCCTGCAGGTCACCGCCGGCGCGGCGTACACCCGACTCCGTCGCAAGCCAGTCGACCGGCATGTCCTGCTCGGTGGTCGGAACCTCATCGACGATCGAGGCATCCGTCGTGACACCCACCAGCGTCACGCCACGCGGGAGCCGGACGAGGAGTCGGTCGTAATAGCCAGCACCCCTGCCGAGTCTGCGGCCACGTTGATCGAAGGCACGGCCTGGCACGAGCACGACATCGATCGTGTCCAGCGGGACCGTGGGCGTCCCGGCTGAGGGTTCGAGGAATCCATACCGGTGCCGTTCCAGCCTCGCCGCGTCGTAGACGTGTGGGACGAGTTCGTCCGCCTCGTCGATGCGGGGTGCAAGGATCTGGCACCGTTCCACGCCATAGAGCCCTGCCAGATCGATCTCGCTTCCCATCGCGAGATAGGTGAGGACCCGTCCTTGCAGGGGTGGCCAAGCTGCGAGGTGGCGGCAGACTGCATCGGAGAATCGAGAACCGTCGATGGTTTCGGACCACGTCCGAAGCGCTGATTTCTGTGCCTTGATGTCGCTATCCACGATCCACCACGCTACCCGCATCAGCGGGTTTCTCAGCCGTTTCCGACCCCGGTCACTACCCTGCCGGCATGGAGGCAGGAAACGACGAACCGCGTGTTCGTCCGATTCCGATCGAGGACGATCCACCGTCCGGGTTCGAGTCGGCCGCGCACGACGAGCTACGACAGGACGCAGGTCCGAAGCATCCGTGGCTCCCTCTCACGCTTGCCGCCACCGCAGTCATAGCGGTCGTAGCTTCCGTCACCATGTTCGGTGCACTCCAGGAAGCGGATCCTCCCCCGCCTGACGCAGCATTCGTGGACAATGCCGACTCCGAGGAACCAGACGAGTTCTCGCCACCGACAACCGTCGCAGTGGCCCTCCAGGAAGCAATCCCGGGTGTGACCGGTCGCCTGACACTGATCGCGAACGGACCAAGCGGGCCATCGGCTCTCTTGTGGGATCCATCGTTCATCCAGCCCAAACCCTTCCCGATCGCCTTCGACCTCGCCGCGGCCCCGGAGACCACGTTGAGCCTCCGCTCAGCGACATTTGACGCGGGCGGTGACTTCGTCGCCGTGACGGGTATCCCACAGGGCTCAGAGGAGCCAATCCTCCGGGTGGGGACGCCGACCGACATCTCAGCGGTCACACTCGATGCAGCCACGAGCTTCACGTGGCATGCCACCGACGTCGCCCACCTCGCGTGGATTGAGGCGGGTTCCGATGGCGGAGCGGTTCTCCACACCGCACGTGTCAATCCACTCTCGAAGCTGCTCATGGATGAGAAGCAGATTGCATCGGTCGCCGCGTCGACCGAGCTCGTTCGGTGGGACGGAACCGGTTTCATCCTCAACACACGAGCCGGGGAGATCGTCGCCGTGACGAACTCCGGGGACGAGCATTGGCGCTCGCCGGGACACGCCCTGCGCGCGAGTGCATCGACGATCCTCGTCACATCCGCAGATGACGACCCGCGACGGCTCAGCGGTGTGACCGCGATCGACCGAGCCGGAGCCGACCTCGGTGAACTGTTCGACGTCCCTGTCGACGACGCGCTCGTTTCGCGCACCGTCGAGATGAGTCGCAATACAGACCTCGTCGCGCGCATCGACATCCGTCAGAACCGCACGAGGATCGAGATGAACGGACCCGAGTTCGTCGCCGTCAAGATTCTCCAGTACAACGATGACGTGGAGCCGATCGGATTCACATCGAACGACAAATACCTCGTGTTCGAGGCGGACGGCAGCAACGACCTCGTGTTCTTCAACTGGAGCCTCGGCAGCATCCACATCCTGTCGGTCCCCGACCAGTTCGGAGTGGTCGGGCTCGATCTGGGCTGATCCTCTCCGCGGAACCGCGAACGGAGTCGAGCGCACGTCGGCGTCTACACAGCAGACCGGACCGCATCGGCGACATTGCCTCTACCTTTGACTTTGATGTCGGACAGCCCCAACCATGTGGCGAACTGCTGGAGCTCCGCTGCGAGCGCGCCGCCCACATGCACGGGATCACGACCCTCTTCACGCCACGCCGATTGGACGAGAAGCGTCTCGTTCTTGCGGTCCGCCTTGAGATCGACTCTGCCGACCAACTCCCCGTCGAGGAGGAATGGGAGCGAGTAGTAACCGAACACCCGGTCGTTCTCTGGGACATAGATCTCGATCCGGTAGTGGAAATCGAACAGCCGCTCCCCTCGCTCGCGGTACCAAACGACCGGATCGAATGGCGTCAGGAGCGTCGTCGCCTCCACCGATCGGGGCCGCGACGCAGACGGGTCGACGTACACCGGGCCATCCCACCCTGGGACCGACGCCTCTTCGACCTCACCGGACTCGACCAAGCGGGCCATGATCGGACGAGCGGTCGGGATCTTGAGGCGGAAGTAGTCGGTGACATCGTGGATCGTGCCGATTCCGAGATGGCGGACGGCATCGAGGAGCAGCTGGCGATACGCATCGGTCTCCGACATGGGGACCGACGGACGGAACTCATCGGGAATGAGGCGCTCGGGAAGGTCGTACATCCGCATGAAATTGCCTGTCCGCAGAGCTGTGATCCGTCCCTGGGCGAACAGAACTTCAAGCGCTACCTTTCCCGGCCCGTATCCCCACCAGGGTGAGGTGCGTTCTTGGGGAACATCGAGATCGCTGATCGTCAACGGACCGTTCTGCTCCACCTGCTCGTACACCTCGTCGAGCAGCTGCGGGTGGGCCTCGATGAGGGCTTCGGCCCGACGCCATCCGATCGGACCAGCCATCTTCCACTGCCACAGCGGGTACTTTTCGACCGGCAGAACAGCAGCGACATGTGCCCAGTACTCGAAGTTCTCACCGCTCTCGTTGAGCCACGAGTCCAGCGCAGCGCGGTCGTATGGCCCGAGACGTGAGTAGAAGGGCATGTAGTGGCTCCGAACGCAGACATTCACGCTGTCGAGCTGGATCACGCCGAGACGGTTCATCACGCGACGGAAGTGTCGTACATCGGCCCGACCCTTCGGTCTTGGGTCGTTGAATCCCTGCGCGCCGAGCGCAATGCGACGCGCCGCGCCTATCGGAATGGTTCTCATCTGGCTGTCCCTCCGTCAACGTCGTCTACGCTACCCGTCATGCTCAACACCTCGCTTGCGGCGGTCCGCACGTTCGTACTCGTCCCTGTCTTCTTCGTGTACACCCTTGGGTACGCCCTGTTCATCCTCACGTTCAGCCTCTTCCGTCCCTACTCCCCGATGTTCAGTGGGATCCTGAAGCGATGGTCCAAGATGTTCCTCCGCATCCCTCCGGTCACCGTGACCACCGAGGGCCTCGAGAATGCGGACCCGTCCGAGCGGTACGTCATCGTGTCGAACCATCTGTCGACGTTCGACATACCGCTGATGTTCTCCGCACTGCCGACCGACGGCCGCTTCTTGTCGAAGAAGGAGCTGTTCCGTATCCCGCTCATCGGACGGGCCATGCGGCAGGTCGGGATCATCGAGGTGGATCGGCAGGCTGGTCGCTCGAGCAGATCGATCATCAATGAGGGAGTCGCGAACGCAGCCGACCGCGGGTACTCGCTGATCGTGTTCCCCGAGGGAACCCGCAGCGATTCGGGCGAGATGCTCCCGTTCAAGAAGGGGGCGTTCCGAATCGCCATCGACACCGGCCTTCCGATCCTCCCCGTCGTGATCGAGGGAACCGATCGCATCTCGAAGCCCGGCTCCAAGCTCTTCCACCCCGGCCATGCGAACATCCGGGTCCTTCCTCCGATCACGACAGCGGATCTCACCAACCGGGACAATCTCAACGACCTGATGGCAACCTGTG
>CAYTWC010000003.1:13779-24878 GCA_964441975.1 uncultured Acidimicrobiaceae bacterium
CCGGGACGGGTACGCGGACCTGCGAGCCCGTACCTGAACACAGGAGGACCGAGCTCGGCGCGAGGTCCGGGATCGTGCGACGGAGATACTCAGTCATAGACACCCAGCAGATACGTCTTTCCTTCGCGCACCTCGCACAGATAGGCACCTGCTGAGGTGACGATCTGGTAGCGGTCGGCAGGAGTCTCCCCGTTCCACCATCGCCCGACGCTCCGCCACGGACCTGCCCAGGAAAGGACCGGGACCCACCGACTCTTGAGGCGTACCTGCTCTGGCATTCCATCCGCCCATGAGATCTCGAACGGAACCGGTTCGGGGGGCACCAGAGCGGGTGCGGGGCTCGGGATCCGACCGGGCCAGGGTGCATCCGGGTCAAGCGTCGGCTTTCCGACTTCATCTCCCCATCGTGTCCACATCACCTGCTGGGCGGGGTCACGGCCTCCCTGTGGTGATGCGACGAGCAGATTGTCCGGACCGGCAATGGCCTGCACCTCCATGAACGCACGCTGCCGCTCCTCGAACGAGACTGCGTCCTCGGTCAAGGCCATCTGACGACCCGAACCCGACAGATCGGCCGGTTCGAGCCTGAGCGTGACCAACCCTCCGCGGATCCCTGCGGAGACACCGTCGATCCATGCTCTGAGTTGCCACCTGACCCTGTCGGCCAACGTGCGATCGTTGAACGGGTCTGCCGTTCGCCATGTTCGGGAGCGAACCGTGCCGTCACCCGCTGTGGCCGTGACGATCACGCGGTGTGGAGCGACACCCCCGGCATTGAGGTTGGAGATGAGCCGCTGGGACAAGTTTCGTGCCACGAACGACGCCTGCTCCATGTCGTCGATCGGAGGATCGAACTCCTGCTCCACGGACGGGTCCTCAGGGATGGTCCTCGGATCGACGTCCCGATCCATTCCGCGCGCAAGACGTTGCGCATCAAGGCCCTGGCGACCAAAACGCGACACAATGGCATGCTTCGGTAGCTCGGCGAGTGCTCCGAGTGTCGTGATGCCCAACCATCGAAACGTTGCGGCCAAGTCGTCACTTGCCAGTGTTCCGACGTCGAGGGAAGCAAGAAACGCCTCGTCATCTGCCACCAGGTTCTCGGGAACCCCCACGGTGGTCAACCGAGCAGCCTGATAGGCGGCGAACGGCCCTGCAGCAAGCCCGATCCGATGGTCGCCACCGAATGCGTCGAGCTCTTTGCGGACGCGTTCGACGAGGGATGCCTCTCCCCCGTAGTACTTCACCGCCCCACCGATCGGGATGAACATGAGCCCCGGGGCCGAGACCTCCACCTTGGGAACGAGTGCCTCGATGGTGGAAACAACCGGTTCGAATCGCCCCATGTCGGCCGTGTCGTCGGCGACGACCGTCACGATGTTCGGACAGATCGCCTCTGCCGAGCGGCGTGCCATGCCGACCTTCACACCATCGACACCCGCCAGATCGTTGCAGGCAACCACCTTGTTCGAGTCATCGATCGCCTGTGCCGGCTTGTCATGCGAGATGTCTGGTCGTCTGAGCGCCCAGGTGGGGTACCACACGCAGATCGTTCGTTCCATCGTCCTCTACTTCGATTGTTCGTTCCCGACCTCTGGTGGATTTGCCAGAGGCATCAAGCAGTGTCCGTCGGACAGTGAGTTGGCCGTGACCGGCATCGGTGCCCTCCCACTCAACCGTCCTGGCAGCAAGCGTGAGGTGGGCAATCCCTCTGGGGATGTCCCCTTTGAGCGGGCGAAACACCAGCGGTGTTCGTTTGCTCCGCGCCTTTGCTGCCAGTTTGCGGAGCGCAGCGTCTCCTACTCCGGGCGGAACCTCTGCATAGACAGCACCGACACCATCGAGCAGGGTGGCCACGATCCGTCCCCATCGGACGATGTCATTGTTTCGCACCACCACGAGACGCTCCGGTTCGATCCCCATCTCCCATGCCGCCAGTGGACTCGCCCAGCCACGGACATCGAGAAAAGCAAGGTTTCCCTGATTGGCGTAGGGAGCGATGAGAGACAGACCGAGCCTCGTCAACCCGGATCCAGGTAGTCCGGTAAGCCCTGCCACCTGCCCCGGGGCAAGCGACAGAATCTCTTCGACCTCACGGATCCGACCTTCGAGATCGATCGGCGTCCTGTTCTCACGCTGCAGACTTGCTACCACGACTGGTGTCCTCTTCGTCCTGATTCACCAGCGTGCGCCATCGCCGGACCCATACGGTAATCGAACATACGTTCGATTGCAAAAGAATCGGAGGACGAGGACAAAGTCAGAAAGAGCCTTGACCGCCCCCTCTCCTGGTGGATCAACCACCAGCACAGGACACTCGACGTACCGACCAACTAGATTCACACCAAGGACGCAGTCGACAGAAGGAGCGTCACATCGTGTCAGTCGCCAAGGTGATCGAGATCACATCAACTTCCCCCGGTTCCTTTGAGGATGCCATCCGCAAGGGCATCGCAAAGGCCCAACAGTCCGTCGAGGGCATCAAAGGCGCCTGGATCTCAGAGCACAAGGTCGAACTCGCCGACGACGGCACCATCAAGCACTTCCGTGTCGACATGAAGCTGACGTTCGTTCTCGAGTAACGACCAGACAGCGGCCCGCAGGGGCTGGTCGGCAAGCCTCCGTCTAGCCGCCGTCCGCAATCGGCTGGACGAACCTCGTGCGCCACTTCGTCGGGTCATCCGTCGCGTCAGGACCCAGTTCGTACTCCTCGAGGCACGCTTCGTCACGCATCGTCAGACCCTGTCCATTGATCTCGTCGACGAATCGCTGCCACGCATCGGGCAGACCGTCGTACGGTCCGACATAGGTCGCGACGGCCGCCAGACCATCAGGGGTCTCACCGACGAACATCGCCGGGTCCACCGATGACGGCGGCTCACCGATCGGGATGGCGACAGCCATGTCGAACGTCCCGTCGCCGACCTCGTAGTAGATCCCGAGCGGTGGACCCGTGACCTCGATCGTGTTCTCCCCGCAATACCGGAACAGTCTGGGAAGCCCTGACTCGAACAACGGACCAGGATCATCGACCCGATCCCGGATGCCGATCACTGTTCGCGGATCGACCACTTCGGTGTGCACCTTCATCTCGCCTCCGTGTCCGACTCAGACCCAGAAGACAGACGCGCCCCGGAGCTACCGGGGGCGATTCTTGCGTGCCGATAGGGCGTCGGGACCAAACAGACCGCTGACTTCAGGGACGTCTTGGGATCTCGACCATCGGATCGGGGTGGCGGCGACCGATGTATCAACGCATCGAGTCGGCAATGAGGTACATCGCGTGCGACCAGACGAGGGGTGACGCTTCCGGACCCCACCGATCTCGCCATGGCTCCACATAGTCGGGGTCGAGAGGATTGCTCACGACCTGCTCCGGTAGGTCGCCAGTGTCGGTTGCCTGCGCCTCGACCCACGCCATGCAATCATCGCCGAGACCTGTCTCTCCGACCGAGTAGTAGTACCAGGCGAGCCAGCAGGTGAGTAGCACCCACTCGCCGCCGCCGTAGTAGGTGTCGGAGCGGAACCGGTGAACGCCACCGGTGGCGCGGAGCTCAGCCTCGATCTCCGCGATTGTCCGAAGCATGACGGGACTCGAAGGGTCGACTGATGCATACGGGATTGCGAGACCGACGAGGCTCGCATCGACCATTCCCGCGCCTTCGAATTTGACGTACCGTCCGTCCTCAATCAACAGCGCCTCCATGTGCTTGGCAATAGCCTTGACAGCTGAATTCGTCGAATCGGTGAGCCGGTCATACGCACGCAAGCCGGCCTGCACGGCGGAGAGGGTGTAGGTGTGCACTTTGTCCCCGTGTTCCTCCCAGCAGTCGAAGCACGGCTTCTCCCAGAGGGCCGACAGATACCTCGCGATCAGGCCCATCGCCTTCGATTGTGCAGCTGAGGCTGTCACGTCGGCCAGACTCAGGTGCTGTTCCAGTGCCCACAGCCATGTGCCGAACCCGTCGAGCTGGTGGTTCGGCCAGTCTTCGTCGGCCGGTTCCCCCGAAGGTGCGTACCGGGTGTGCAGGAAGTCATCCGGCCTCAGTGGTCGTCCTGCGGCCACCGCACCGAGTACGGACTCAACCGTGGCTTCCATGGCACAGATGCGTTCGGCCACCCAATCGTGGAACCGGCCGGAACTGTCGTGCTCCCCCACCACATCCATCGAATACGCGATGAACGCACCATCCCGAAACCAGCTGTACCGGTACGTAGGGAAGTTCGGTGACGCTATGAACGCGCCATTGCCTGTCTGGTTCCTGAGCACCACTTCGATGCTGTGTTCACGAAGATTCATTGAAGAATTCCCTACCTGGACGAGTACTTGATTGCGATCATCTTCCATCGGTTGAGGCCGTCGACCTCGATGTGCACGCTGCCCTGCCCCGTAGTCCATGTGCACTGCTGTAGACCACCGACATCACTTTCGGGCTCGGCGTAATAGACGTCCGAGACCTCACGATCGACGGCCACGTCGAATGAGAAGCTCGCCTGCGGATCCGGTGGTCCGTGTTCGACATCCCAGCGCGCATCTGCGATGCCTCGCATGTTCACAAGGTGCACGATGCGCCAGCCATCTGCATCGTTCGTGGCGGTCCACACATCGTCGGGGACACCGACCGTTGCCGCAGCCACGTCTCCGGTACGATCGAGCAGGTCACCGAACCGGACACGGAAGTCGGCGAACCGCATGAGGGTGCGACGCAGCCTGGGTGACATCTGCTTGTGGAGCGGGAAGTAGGGGTCCGTCAGGAGTCTCCCCTTCTCTCCGACTTCGATGCGCGATCCGCCACTCGCGATGATCAGCGCGTCAGCCAGGAGCACGTTCTCCTCCCACGCCTCCGGGATGTACAGAGCTACGACAACCGCCCGGTACCGCCCGAGACGCAGGTTCAACGAAACGACATCGGCAACCTCTCGTTGGCTCGGCATGTCCGGCCACAGCTCGATGTACACGAAGTCCATCGGTGCGTCCACCAGGTGTTCGATTGGCCAGTTTTTCACCGCGTTGAACGTCGTCGGTCGGTCGGGTTCGATTGCTTTCAAATCGGCCACAAAATCTACAAACGCGACAGGAAGGTCGATCTCGTCACCCGATGCCGTGAACGCCGTTCTCGGTTCTCCGTACTGATCGATGTGAATACCAGCGAAGTCGAAATGTTCGAGCGTCTCGCTACACCGGCGCAGCAAGTGCTTGGCCCAGCCACCCCCACGAGACGGGTCCATCAATCCGAGAAAGTCACCCTCGAAGATGTGGCCGTTCCCGTCTTCGTCATACAACGCCCAATCGGAATGCTCGCGCCAGGTCTCCATGGACGACCCGTACACGGCGAGATATGCCATGGGCGCCATTCCGGAGTCCAGGCATGCCGATATCAACGACCGAATCGTCGAGGCCGACAGCCGTCGCGCCAATGGGTCATCGAACACATCCGTCGGAGGAACGGGATCGTCATGTCGGTACATCCAGTCATAGAACTGGATCCCATTGATGTGAAAGCGACGAAGCTCGGCAAGGACTTCATCCACATCTCTCCGATCCGGCGAGAACTCGCACAAGAATCCGTAGCGGGGTCGCTTCCACCACGGGATTCCGATATCGACAGCTGTGGCTGCCGTGCCAATCCGAATTCCGTCGACGTCGTGCACCTCGACCTCGATCCCCACGCATCGCGCGTCGGGCGGTGGGTCCCATCGCACCGTCTCGTTCCATGATGCCGTGCCGCCCAGCTCCCCGATCTGTCTGTCAAGCTGCGTGAATCTACAAACGAACGTCGCCCCTTCGGGAACCGCAGGCCCGATCGTGACGTCGACGAGCACGGGCTCCCCGGGGGAATACGAGCCTTTGTTTGGCGTCATCTCGATCTGCAACATGCAATCAACCTTTCGTCCCTGAGTTGACATCGCCCCTGATGAAGTACCGCTGAAAGATCACGAACACGGCGACGATCGAGGCCGCGAACACCTGCCCCCATTCGGTGAGGTGTTCTGACTGGAAGAGCGCGATGCCGATCGGCAGCGTTCGTTTCGAAGTCTCCCTGATTGCCACATGGGCCCACGGGAACTCATCCCATGAATACAAGAAGGTGAAGATGGCGACCACCGCCAGTCCGGGGCGCACGAGCGGAAGGGCGACATGCCAGAACGTTTGCCACCGGCTTGCGCCGTCGATCGTCGCGGCTTCCTCGAGCGATCGCGGTATCCCCTCGAAGAATCCGCGAAGGAGGAACGTCTGGATCGCGAGATTCATCGACACATAGACGAGGATGAGACCGAGGAGTGAGTCGAGGAGGTGAAGGTTCTTGGCGACGATGAACTGCGGGATGATCAGCATCACCGGTGGAATCATCATGCCGAGGAGCAACGTGTAGAAAATCGGCTCTTTCCACCGAAATTCGAAACGGGCAAAGCCGAACGCCATCATCGCAGATACAGCAACTGTCACGCCGGTCGTCGCCAGCGCGACGATGAGACTGTTCAGGAAGTACACGCCGAACGAGTCCTTGGTGAGCGCCTCGATGTAGTTCGAGATCGTCGCTTCGCTCGGCCACAGACGTGGCGGGATCTCGAATACGAATGCCTGCGGCTTCAACGAAGTCGCGACCATGTACCAAAACGGAAGGATCATCACCAGCGCCCCGAGGCTCAGCAGCGTGAAAGTAGCGATGCGCGAAATGCGCTTGCCGGTGCTCGAACGCAATCTCACAACTCGACCTTCTTCCGCAGGAGGCGAAGCTGTATCACACTCATCGCGAGCACGAAGGCCGTAAGGAGGTAGCTAATCGCCGCGCCATAGCCGAAATCCAGACCCTCGAACGTCTCCTCGTACATGAGAGTGAGGATGAAGTGCGTCTTGTCCTGAGGGTCGCCTCCGTTGGTGATGAGCAGGTTGGAGATGTATGCGTTGAGTCCGCCGATCGTTAGCACAACTGTGAGAAAGGTGAGCGTCGGACGGAGAAGGGGCAACGTGATGTACCGGAGCCGGCTCCATGCGGTCGCCCCGTCTACAGCCGCGGCTTCCTCATACACGGCTGGGATCGACTGCAGACCCGCGAGCGCGATGATTGCGGTCCATCCGATGCCCTTCCATATTCCGAGGAGGAAGATCGGTACGAAGGTCAGGATCGGATGCGCGAGCCACCGAATGTTCTCGCTGGTCACGTGGAGGATGTCCTTGAAGAAGTAGTTGGCCAGTCCGCCCTGGCCTACAAATATGAACTCGAACACGAGACTGACGATCACCCACGGCGTGATCACGGGGAGGTAGTAGATCACCCGGTAGAACGAACGCCCACGGATCGCTTGATTGAGAAGTATGGCAATGCCGAGGCCGAGGATGATCTGTGCCGGCACCGTTACAACGGTGTACGCGATTGTGTTGATGACGGCACGCCGGAACACTGGGTCTCCCAGTGCGCGTGTGTAGTTTTCGAGACCGACCCACTCCGACAGCTCGGAGTTGATGATGTTCCAGTCGTAGAAGCTGATTCGGAACGAGAACACCAAAGGGCCGAGGACGAACAGGAAGAACAGCAGAAATCCGGGAATCAGGAACGCTGCTGCTGCCGAGGCAGACCGGTAGCTGCCTCGTTTTCGGGATGTGTGCGGTGCACGATGGTGCTGCGTCCCGGGCAGGGGCGCAGCACCATCGGCGCGTGGCTCAGCCGAGGAGATCGTTGATCTCATCCGCTGCTTGGTCGAGTGCCTCCTGCGGCGTTTGCTCACCGTTGAGCATCCGCTGGAATGCGTTGTTGATTGCGTTGTCCATATCGCCCCACTGCGGGTGCGGGACTCGGGCCTGAGCCGTCGTCAGCTGGTCAAGGAATACGCCGAAGTAGTCCGGGAGGTCCGGATCGCCGATCAGATCCTCGCGGGTCGGAATCACACCGACCTCGGCCATCATCTTCTGTGACTCCGAGGACATGAGGTAGGCAGTCCATGTCATGGCCGCCTCCGAGGCATCCGAATCGGCGAAGACGACGACGTCCTCTCCACCAACGACCGATCTTGTCAGTCCAGCCGAGTTGGAAGGCACCAGCGAGAAGGTCTCGTCGAAGTCCGGATAATTGCCAGCGTAGATGTCGACCATCCACGGACCATCCGTGATCATCGCGTAGAGCCCGGTAGCGTGACCGTCAGCGGTCCCGATTCCGCCGCCGAGCAGATTCGGTGACAGACATCCGTCTGCATACAGACCGTTCAGCATCTCAAACGCCGCGACGCTCGCGGCACCGTTCACGTATCCGGTAGCAGTCGTGATGGCGTCGTCGACGACCTGACCACCCATTGCGTAGAACACGGGAGCTGGTGCCCAGAAATACGTACCTCCCAGCGCAAACCCGTACTCCTCTTCACTTGGATTCGACAGGTCACACGCCACGGATGCGAACTCCTCAAGGTTCTCCGGTGGACCATCGATAGCAGCCTCTGCGAAGACGGATTCGTTCCAGAGCAGCACCTGGGTATTCGTGTTCTGCGGGAGCCCGTAGTAGTGCCCGTCCCAATGGTTGGTAGCGAGCGGCCCGGGGAAGACCACTTCTGCAATCTCGTCAAATCCCGGCATCACCCCGTCGAGCTGCTGTAGCGCGCCCAGCTCGGCGAACTCAGGAACCCAGATGATGTCCATCCGCGCTGTGTCAGGACCTTCATCACCGGCAAGGGCAGTGAGCAGGGCTGCTTTGAAGTCGTCGTACGCGAAGCGGGTCGTTTCCACCGTAATATGGGGGTTCGCTGCTTCGAAGGCGGCGACTACAGCCTCGAGCTGAGCGGTCTCAGGGTCGCTCATCGTGTGCCAGTACTCGACGGTCTGGGGCTCCGCCGACGCAGTCGTCGTGGTTTCCTGACCGGATGTCGTGGTCGTCTCCGTCGGGACAGTGGTTCCGGATCCGTCTGCGGTAGTGGTCGTGGCATCACCCGAATCACTACTGCAGGCGGCTCCCACCAGCATCAGGACGGCACACAGCGCGATGAAACGCGTGCGTAGCTTGCTTCTCGTCATTGCTTCATCTCCTCCTTTGGAGATCGTCTGTGAGGTCACCGTCATACGATGCCTCCCGTTTGCCATGCATGGGCTGCGGTCGTGCGCATCGGAGACTCGAACAGCGCGTCGAGCACGAGACTCGCGGCGCCGCGGGCCCACGCTTCGTCTCGCAGCGGCTCGACAACGAGCTCGTACGACTTCCGTAGCCCTGAATGAACGTGAGCTTCGATCGTCTCGGCGAGATCGCCGAGCATCGCATCACCGGCCTCGATGCCCTCACCGCTGATGATGACAAGGTCAGGTCCGAACAGGTTCACGACATTGGCGATCCCTCGACCGAGCACCGTTCCCGCGTCGTGAAGTAGAGCCTGAAACTCCGGCATGGTCTCGGCGATCCGATAGAGCTCACTGGCGGTCTGAGGCGCGGGAGCACCGAGGGTTCCGGCGACACGGGCTGCACGGCTCAGAAGCGCCGCCTCGCCGACGACCGCCTCAAGACACCCGATGTTTCCGCACGGGCACCTTTCGTCGGACCCCCCGACCACCGTGTGACCGAATTCACCAGCTCCTCCGTGGGCGCCACGGTTCACGGAACCGTTGGACACGTAGCTGAAGCCGACGCCCCGACCAAGGCTGACAACGACGAAGTTGTCGGAGCGCTGACCCACGCCGAACCAACGTTCTGCGAGCGCCAGCGTGTTCACGTCATTGTCGACACGCACGGGCACGTCGAGCTGCTCCTCCAACAGGGATGCGATCGGCACGTTCTCCCATCCGAGGAACGGAGAGCTTCGACACACGCCGTGCTCCGCGTCGATGACGCCTGCGAGACCAACACCGACCCCAAAGATCTGTTCGTTCGTCAGATCGGCATCGGTGAGCAGGTCGGCAACAAATTCGGTGGCCGCGTTCACAACCTGCGTGACGTCAAGCGACGAGAGTTCGATCTCGTGTTGCGCGACCGTACCAGCCTCAAGATCGGTGACCGCACCGACAATGCGATCTTCCATGAGCTTCATCCCGACCACGTTGTACGAGTCACGATCGAGATCTACAAGCGTCGGTGGCCGCCCGACGCCCGACGCCGGAGCGGCACCTTCGGAGACGAGTCCTTGCTCAACGAGTGTGGGCACAATGGCGCCGACCGTCGCCTGTGACAGTCCGGTACGGCGTGCAATGGCTGCCCGACTGATCGGACCCTGCTCCCGGACGACGTTGAGCACCATCGATTGATTCAGGGCCCGAACGAGCTGTCTATCGGCTGGATTCCTGGTGTTCACCATTATTTCCTTAAGTTACGGAAATAATGTAGCGAGTGCGCACCGGAGATGCAACCGTCAACGGAAGAAGCCCCCCGGTACTGGACCGAGGGGCTTCTTGTTGGTTCATTTCGGCTGGGCTACAGGCCGGCCTCGAACTCGTCTTCGAACGAGACGACCTTGCGGCCTGGCTTGTCCTCGGACTTGCTGTTGTCCGACCGGTTGTCACGGTCACGGTTCCGATCGCGTCCTCGGTTGTTGTTCCGATCGTTGCGATCACGATTGCCACCGCCGTCGTTCCGATTGTCCCGATCCTTGGACCGGTCGTCACGACCACCTTCGTCCTTCGACGAGCTCTGCTCAGTCTTGGAACCGGCGTCATCACCGTTGTCACCCGACGGAGCGTCCGCCATGTCGAGGCTGACCTTGCCGCGGTCATCGATCTCACGGACGACAACCTTCACGGCATCTCCGAGGTTGAGAACGTCCTCGACCTTGTCGATGCGCTTGTTGCCACCGATCTTGGAGATGTGCAGCAAACCGTCGCGTCCGGGGAGGATGTTGACGAACGCACCGAACTTGGTGACGTTCACAACCTCGCCGTCGTAGACCTCGCCGACCTTGGCCTCGGGCGGGAAACCGATTGCGAGGATGCGTTCCTTGGCCAGGTTGAGGGACGTCGTGTCGGGCGCACCCACACGGATCGTTCCGTCGTCGTCGATGTCGATCGACGCACCGGTCTCTTCTTCGAGCTCGCGGATCGTCTTGCCCTTCGGTCCGATGACCTCACCGATCTTGTCCTGCGGGATCATGACCGCTTCGATCTTCGGCGCCGTCTCGGCGAGTTCCTCACGCGG
>CAYTWC010000004.1:0-4062 GCA_964441975.1 uncultured Acidimicrobiaceae bacterium
CCGTGTCGTACAGCGTTTCGAGCATCGCGTTGTCGAGCAGGAGGTTGTCGAGGTCGGGTTCGGTGAGGAACATCGTCGCGGCCAATCCCATCACGACATCGAACTCGCTGAGTTCGTTGTTCTGAGCGGCCGCCGGTCGCACTCCAAACGCAATGAGTCCGATGAGGATTGCAGCGAGGGCACCGACAGCGAAGTGCCTCGACCAGATCTTGGAAAACATGTGGGCACCCTACCCCGAGGTGGGTTGCGTGCCGCCGACTCCGTACCATGCACCCATGGCGACACCGATCTCGTTTCTCTCCGACTTCGGCTACGACGACGAATTCGTCGGGGTGGTACACGGCGTCATCGCCAGAGTTGCGCCTGACGTGCGTGTGCTCGACATCACGCACGGGGTGGCACGAGGCGACATCCACGGTGGTGCGCTTGCGCTGACCCGTGCTGTGCAGTTCATGCCAGACGGCGTGTTCCTTGCGGTCGTCGACCCGGGCGTGGGCACCGAGCGTCGGGCCATCGCTGCGCGTACGTCGGTCGGGTATTTCGTCGGACCGGACAACGGGTTGCTCGCACCGGCCGTTGCGATGGTCGGAGGGGCCGACCTGATCGTCGGCCTCGAGGATGAGCGGTTTCGCCTTCCGTCGCCAGGTGCGACGTTCCACGGTCGAGACATTTTCGGTCCGGCAGCGGCGGTCCTCGCCGGCGGACAGGCCGACATACGCGATCTCGGTCCCGCACTCGATCCGGATTCGATTTCGCCGCTTCTGCTCCCACTCGCCGAGCCGGGCCCGAACGGGACGATCAAGGCTGCTGCGCTGTGGATCGACACGTTCGGCAACATCCAGCTGAACGTCGGCCCCGAGGACCTCGACGGACTCGGCTTGGGCATCGGGGACGACGTGATCGTCGCTGCTTCTATGGTGGAATACCGCGTCCCCTGGGGAGTGTCCTACGGATCGGTCGAGGAAGGAGAGCCGGTCATCCACGTGGATTCACACGGCCAGGTTGCACTCGCGGTTCGCGGCGGACGTGCCGACGAGGAGTTCCCTATCTCGGTCGGTGACCCCGTCTCGATCAGCGCCCCAGGCGGCGGCAACCGTATCAAACTCGAAGTCGTCAACGACTGACCCGGGTTCAACGGTTTTCTGGTCGTGCCCCTCGCAGATAGGCTGGCGATGTGATCCGCAACATCCGCAGAGCCGTGATGCTCGACATCGACTTCTACAACGAAGCGGAGGTCGACCCATCCCTCACGATCCAGGCGACCGTGATCGTCGTCGTGGCAACCGCCCTTGGTGGTGTCGGCTCGGCCATCGCGCAAGAGGATGCGAGCATCCTCGCTGCCATCGTGGGTGGCATGATCGCTGGCGTGGTGGGGTGGCTCCTGTGGAGCCTCGCGTCGTGGCTCATCGGAACGCGAGTGTTCAAAGGGGACGCCACCTTCGGATCGATGGCCCGGGTCATCGGGTTTGCCTTTGCTCCTTTCATCATCGGTGTCATCCCGTGGCTCGGTTTCCCTGCGGCGGTCTGGGTGCTGATTGCGACCATCGTTGCGTTCCGAGAGGGTCTTGACGTGTCGACCGTCCGAGCACTCGGTACCATGGCAGTCGGGTGGGTGCTTTGGGTAGGGAGCACGGTCGTTCTGAACATCGTGCTCGACACGCAGCTCAACGCCCGTTGGCCCTTTCCGTAGTGGTCGGATGGGGCTCGCCTCGCCGCGTTGATTGCCACGGTTGTCGCCAGCTGGAGTTGAGACGCCAGAAGATCCAGGACACCATCCCAACGGGAATCGGGGGAAGGAAGCTCAGAGCCCGGAACAGCAGGGTTCCCGCGGCGATTGCTGCCGCATCGACAGGCTGACTCGTCGTCGCCTGCCAACCCAAGGTCAAGAGCCCGATCCAGCCGAGGTCGACGAGCCCGAGGCCGCCCGGGCTCACCGGAAGCATCACGAGGAACCGTCCGAGGCTGAACGACAGGACCACCCACGGGATCGAGATCTCGTCGGTCGAGATGCCGACTGAATACACCGATACGGTGAACAGGGCGGTCATCGAGACGTGGTTCGCGATCGTGGCGAGGCTGAGACCGCGCATGTTGTCGGTGACGATGCTTCTCATCGACGCGCGGAACTGCATGACCGCCGCGTAGATGCCGAAGTCTTCGCGGTTGATCCATCCGAGGAAGCGGACCACCGTCCGTTCGATGAACCGCGCAAACCTCTCGGCCGCAGTCTCGGAACCCAAGAGTTTCACAAGGCCGAAAACCATGACGGCGACGGCTACGACACCGCCGATCGACACGGCCCACATCCACCCGAGCGCTTGCCCGAGGATCGCGACCCAGACGACAGCGAACACGGGCAACGCTATCCGCGCAAGCCAGTCCCACACGCCGGCGCCGAGAAGTCCGGCCGAAATGGCCTCCGGCGTGAAACCCCACGACATGTAGAGGGCATAGTTGAGGGGCAGAGCGATCGCACCACCGGACGGAACCGCGTTCGTGATCGCCGTCCCTGTCATGTGGTTCACGAATGCCTCACGAAGACGCAGCGTCGGCAAGACCTGCGTCAAGACCACGGGATACGCCATGAGGAACCATGCTGAGAACACGGCGAGCAGCCCCCATTGGCCGACGGTGATGTCCGCGAGGTACTCGACGACCGACCGGTAGTCCGTCAGCTGGGGAATCACGAACCCGAACACGATCACGAGGACCGCGATGGTGATCAGCGCCGAGATGGCCTGTTTCCACCAGGCACGTTTCTTTGGCTTTGGCGCGTCGTCCGGGGCGTCCGTAGGGAGGGAGTCGTTCACAGGAGCCGGGGCCTCCCTCTCAACCGTTCGCCATCGCTTCGGTCGTCTCCCACAGGCGCGCGGCGACTTCGTCGTCACGTGCATGGTGTGTCGATCGCGCGATTTCCTTGTCGGCGAAGTACTCGCCGGTGTCGTTCACGATGTCGGGGTCGGTCGCCGCCCAGATAGCGGTCTCGGCCCCCTCTTCGGGGGTCCGCAACCACCGGCTGATGAGCTTCATACCGATGCCGATAACTGCTGAGTCACCGCCGGAACCGAAGCCGGTGGCGACGACGCCCGGATGGACGGCGTAGGCGGTAACACCGCGATCGGCTAGGCGGCTGCTCAGCTCGCGCGCATGAAGGATGTTCGCGAGTTTGGAGTGTCCGTAGACCTTTCGTTGGTTGTACCGCATCGTCGTCCAGTTGAGGTCGTCGATGTACATGCCATCTTCCGCGTACCCATGACCACTCGATGCGACGTTCACGATCCGGGACGGCGCCGATGCGATCAGCAGGTCGGTCAGGAGGTTGGTCAGGACGAACGGTCCCACGTGATTCGTGCCGATCGTCATCTCGAATCCGTCGACGGTTTCTCGTCGTGAGCCGAAGATGCCCCCGGCGTTGTTCACGAGAACCGCCAGATCGTCGTGCGTCGCGTGGAACCGTTCGGAGAATGATCGCACCACGGCAAGATCGGCGAGGTCGAGCGGCATCACCTCCACCTCGACGCCGGTCTCCGCCGCGATCTCCTCGGCGGCAGCAGTGCCCTTCTCCATGTCCCGACTGGTGATCACCACCCGAGCGCCTTCGCGTGCGAGTCCGACGGCTGTTGCCTTGCCGAGGCCGCTGTTCCCACCTGTGATCAACACCGTTCGGTCTTTGATGCTCCACGTCATGGCGACCAGCCTATTGGGTTCCGTTGCCGGACCTGCCGGTTGTGCATTGAACCGCGGCGTCGGCCCGTCGAGCGGTCCCGTTTGCGAGGGTTCTCACCATTCTCTCAGGAACAATTCATCGGAGATTCACCCCTCCGCCGTAGGCTTGCGGCGTGCCGAACCCGGAATCCTCCATCTTGATCGTCGAAGACGATCCCGCCGTCCGCGAATCGCTCGAGCGTGCGCTGGGGTTCGAAGGCTATGCCATCGAGACGGCTCGCGACGGCGGTGTTGCACTGACGATGCTCCGTGACTCGACGTTCGATGCGATCGTGCTCGACGTCATGATGCCGCACGTCGATGGCATCGAGACCTGTCGACGGATTCGTGCCGCCG
>CAYTWC010000004.1:4072-22096 GCA_964441975.1 uncultured Acidimicrobiaceae bacterium
AGCGGAGACCGGACACCGGTGCTGATGCTGACGGCGAAGGTCACCGTCGGTGATCGCGTCGAGGGTCTCGATGCCGGGGCCGACGACTATCTGACCAAGCCTTTCGCTCTCGACGAGCTGCTCGCGAGGATCCGTGCCCTCCTTCGGAGGTCCGAAGGTGACGTTTCCGACGTGATCCGGTTCGAGGATCTCGTCATCGATGTCGGAGCACGCACAGTTCATCGCGACGATGACCCGATCGAGCTCACGAAGACCGAGTTCGACCTGCTCGAGCTTCTCGCACGCACACCGGGGATCGTGCTCGATCGGGACACGATCTACGAGGAGATCTGGGGCATCGACTTCATCACATCGTCGAACTCGCTCGACGTCTACGTCGGGTACATCCGCCGCAAGACCGAGGAAGGCGGCAGATCGCGCCTCGTGCACACGGTCAGGGGTGTCGGGTACGTCCTGCGTTCCGACACATGACGATCACTCGGCGGATCGCCCTCGTTGCAGCTGCCGCAGTCGCTGTCACGGTGTTCGTCGCATCGGTAGCGGCCTTCTTCGGTGCACGGAGCCAGATCCTCGGGCAGATCGACGAGAGCCTCGTGGAACGGGTCGAGCTGTATTCACAGATCTCAAGTTTCGACATCCCGAGGAACGGCAACACATCGGCGCGGGATCCACTCGCCGGCCTGGCTGCACTGTTACCCCGTCAGGTGCGGGCGGATTTCGACACGACCTACATCCAGATAGCGACCCCGCGCGGTGAGATCAACTTCTCCGCGAACGAATTGATCCTGCCGACCCCCGAGTCCTCGACGCTCACCGTTGGTGAGGTTGATCTCAGGTCAGTATGGGTCGACGGTGTCCATGTGCGCATCGCCGCCCTCGCCGAAACCCAACCGGCCAGAATCGTCCAGGTCGGTCGTCCGCTCGCAGAAGCGGATGAGACGCTTGCTGGCCTTGCGATCCTTCTCCTCGTCGGCAGCGCCCTCGGGATCCTCTTCGCAGCGGGACTCGGATACGTCGTCGCACGCAGTGCGATCAAACCGATCGGCGTCCTCGAGCACGAGATAACCGACATCGCGTCGAGCAAGACGCTCGGAGGTAGGGTCGAGGTCACCGGTACCGACGAGGTCGCCCAGCTCGGGCTCGCGTTCAATGAACTCCTCGACGAACTCGAGTCGGCGAAGGCCCAGCAAGCCCGCCTCGTCAGAGACGCTGGTCACGAACTCCGGACACCGCTCACCGCTCTGCGAACGAACCTTGAGATACTGCAAAGACATGAGGTACCCCAGGAGGATCGCGCCCGGATGCTCGAGTCGGCCCACGCGGAGGTCGAGGAACTCACCGAGCTCGTCGCTGAAGTCGTGGACCTCGCGACCGATCGATACGACGAGGAACCGGTCTCCACGGTCTCGCTCGCGGAGATCGTCGGCGCGGTCGCGGACCGAACGCAGCGTCGTAACGGTCGAGAGGTCGAGATTACCGCCCGGCAGGTGAACCGATCTGTGTCACGGTCGCCAACGGCACGGTCACCGTCACGGACGCAGGTCCAGGTTTCGATGGCGACGACATCGACCATGTCTTCGAGCGGTTCTATCGCTCGTCGGACGCTCGGGCCACACCCGGCTCGGGTCTTGGGTTGTCGATCGTCGAGCAGATCATCGAGGATCACGGTGGATCGGTCTTTGCACGAAACCGGACCGATCGGAGCGGTGCGGTCGTCGGCTTCTCACTCGTCGCCGCCAGGGACCCTGATTCGAATTCACCCTCTTCTTAGGCGGCCCACAGACCGCTTTCACATCGGTGTCGCAGACTGTGTTCTGTGATGTCAACGGAAGGGATCATCATCATGAAACGAATCGTTGCAAGTCTCGCGGCGGGCACCATGCTCGTCGCCGGTGCGTTCGTCGCGGTAGCGGTCACGAACACCGCCGCAGAGGCGCAGGTCGCCGAGGATCAAGCCACGACGACGGAACGTCCGCAGCCGGGTGCGGCGGTCAGCGAGGTGCTCGACGAACTTGTCGCTGACGGAACGCTGAGCCAGGCCCAGGCCGACGCCGTGGCCGATGCGCTCGCTGAGAAGCGACAAGAGTACGTGGACGAGTTCGGTGAACTCAGGAAACGCCACCGGAGGGGCCACGCGCTCCATCGGGTAAGCCATCTTCTCGAAGACGGTGTGATTTCGGCTGACGAAATCGCCGAGCTTCCGGAGAACCATCCGTTCAACAACCCTGACGGTCCGTTTGCCGATGCGCTCGAGGACGGACAGATCACTCAGGCAGAGTGGGACGCCGTCGTCGAGGAACTCAAGGCCAGTCGCCAGTCGCAGACCGACGATGCAGGTGCGACGGGAACCGACACAAGCGCATAGGAGGCGCTTCCGAACCGTCCCAGGTTCTTGCTGTCCGCAGGATCGGGGGCGGTTCGTCGCGCCCCACCTGCCCGACGTCTGTCAGGCGCGACGGTCTCGTCTCATCGTCAGGAGATCGGTCTCCTCGACGACCACGAGTCTGTGTTCGTCACCAACTGCCTCGTTCCACTCAAGAACGCCACGATTTCGATCGGCCAGAATCGCCCGGGCCTGTTCGAGCGTTTCGGACGCTACAGCTCGCTCGAGCATCGAATCGGCCTCGGCCGAAGCCTCCCGGAGTCGCTCGGGGAGCTTCTCCCTGGCGAGGAACCCTTGGATCCACCAGCCCGGGTTGTTCTCTCGCATGGGAGGGAGGGGCTTTCCCTTGTGTACTGCAGCGTCCAGGGCGCCATCGGCGATCGCGTCCTGAATCATTCGGTCTGCAGGGTGATGAGTTGACATGACCAAAGAGTAAATCGTATCGGTCCACAGTGCGCGAGGATGAGCGCCATGAAACGACCGACAGCACGAGACCTGAGGAACGCTTTCGACGCCGCAGTAGCGGCGGTCGACCCTGCAACAGCCGTCAGGTCACACTTGCGGATGGACGACGGTTCGGTTGTCCTCGGCGGTCACGCCATCGGGCGATTCGCTCCTGACCAGATCGTCGTCGTCGGCATCGGGAAGGCGGCGGTCCCGATGGTCCGCGAGATCTGTGATGTGACGGGGGCACGAGGCGCTGTCGTCGCGACGCCGTATTCGTCGGAGGACGTGCCCGGGATCGATGTGCACATCGGTGGCCACCCGTTGCCGGATGCATCGAGTATCGAAGCGGGACTCGCCCTCCGGAGGGCCGTTCGTGCGGTCCCTGCCGACGGTCTCGTCATCGCGGCGATTTCAGGGGGAGGAAGCGCTGCAGCCGATATCCCCGTCGATGGGGTTTCGATCGACGACCTCCAGGAGCTGAACCACTGGTTGCTGTCGTCCGGACTCGAGATCAGGGAGCTGAACGAAATCCGGGCTGCCGTCTCGGCGTTCAAGGCGGGCGGACTCGCGGCTGAAGCCGGTTCCACGGTCGCGACGATGGTTCTGTCCGATGTCGTTGGAGGTGGCCCCGAATTCGTGGCTTCCGGACCGACGATCCCGTCCGATCTCGGGATGCGTGCCCGAGAGGTACTCCACGGGCAAACGGGCGCGGACGATCTCCCTGTTGGCATTCGGGAGGCAATCGAGCGTCGGCAGCGAGTCGAATGTCCTGTCGGGCCGGTGGTGACCGTTGGAAGCCCTGACGTCTCGGCGCAGGCCGCCGCGTACTACCTCACAGGGCAGGGATTCACGGTTTCTGTCGAGACGACCACGCTGACCGGCGAGGCCCGAGTGATGGCCGACCGACTGCTCGGAGGCTCTGAGCCGGGCGTCGTCGGGATTGCGTCGGGTGAGACGACCGTCACCGTCGTCGGTTCGGGCGTCGGTGGGCGGAATCAGGAGGCCGCCCTCGCGGTGATGGCATCGCTGCGACGAACCGGGGGGATCTTCGCGGCACTCGGAACCGACGGCATCGACGGTCCTACGACCGCTGCCGGAGCCATTGTCGGTCCGCAGAGCGCCGCGCTCGCAGCCGACGCGGGGTGGGATGTCGACGCGGAACTGGCAGAGAACAATGCGAATCCCGTGCTAGCCGACGCCGAGGCTCTCGTCGTCACAGGACCGACGGGGACGAACGTGTGCGACCTGTGGATGTGGTGGACACCCGACCAGGTGGACGGCCGGTAGTGGCATCCCCTGTCTTGACCTCCGGAATCGGGCGACACTTCGACTGGCGCTACGCCTCGAATCGGTTCGCGTTCGCAGTCTCGGCCACCGCACTCGGATTGTTCGTCGGGTTAGCGTGGTTCGAAGAACGGTTCACGTTCGCCGGTGCCGTCGCAGCTGCCGTCTGTGTCTTCATGGCATGGGCGATCGGGCGCGACATCGACCCCGATCACACGTCGACGGCCGGCATCGCATGCGTGAGTGCGGTGGTCGTCGCTTTCGCCGGAGCACCCGCGGCCTTGGTCGTCTTCGCTGCACTCATCGCTGTCCGTGGGGTCTCGGGGGTGACAGGACGGACGCTGCGCTGGGGGGATCTGGCAGCGTTCGCCGTTTCAGGCTATGCGTCCGGCGGGTCCGTGTGGTCCTGGTCGATAGCCCTCATCATCTTCGCCTGGCTCAAGGTCGACGAAGGTGCCGGGCGTCGACGATGGTGGGCGATGGGTTCACTCGGGCTCGGCTTTGGCGTCGGGTGGTACCTCGGCGACCTGGATCCGATTTCCGTCTCGTCGCTTCAGCTGCTGCTCGCACTCGGAGGAGCAGCGGTGAGCGGTGTCGCGATCGTCCGGGTGTCGGGTGTCTCGCGAACGGACTCGGGGAAGTCGCAGGTCTCTGTCACTCGGATCCGGCTGGCCCGCCTGGGTGCCGGTGTGATCGTCGTCGCTGCGGTTCTCCTCGGTGGAACCGAGGCGCTGTTGGACGTCGGCCCTGTTGCCTGTGCGCTCGCTGCCGCTGCGCTCGTCGTCATCGCCGACCTCGTCGGGATCCTGAAACCCTCGGAACCGAAGGAACCGTTCGACGAAGGATCTGGGGCGGCGGACTAGCCGATTTCGAACTGGACCCGTTTGAGGTCCGCCGTCAACGGCTTCGTCAGGGTGGTGACCACGTCCACGTGCGCCGGATGCTCGTGGTACGCGCGGTATCCATCGATGTCGTCGAAATCGGCGACGACGGCGTAGTCCCATGTTTCGTCGTTGATCCCGAGGTCTCGACCCGTGGTGAATCCACGGATCGACGGGACCTTCCCGGGCAACGAGCCGAGCCCCGCGTCGAGTCGATCGATGTCGTCCGTGCTGACATCGTCTTTGAATCGAAAGAGAGCGATGTGTCGGATCATGAGGTACCTCGCGAGCGTCGGGTTGGTATCGGGTCGGCCAATCCTAAGCCCGTGCAGACTCGGTCGGCGCCGTGCCGGCCGCGAGGTCGCCAGGGAAGTCTCCCGCTTTCGGGAGCATCGCCGGGACCTTCTTGTCCAATGCTTCTTCGACGTCGTGCGAGACGCCGATGAGCGTACTGAGCGACACGCCGTGGTCGAATCCGCCGCGATTCAGCATGTACACGAGGTCGTCCGTGGCGATGTTGCCGGTAGCCGCCGGTGCGAACGGGCAGCCTCCGATTCCTCCCACCGAAGCATCGATCCGCGTGACACCCGACTCGATGGCGGCATAGGTGTTCGCTATCCCAGTGTTTCGTGTGTCGTGGAAATGGGCCCGGAGTGGAATGTCTTCTGTCACGTTCCGGACAGCGTCGATCCTTTGCGTGACGGACCATGGATCGGCCACGCCGATCGTGTCACCGAGCGCCAACTCTGCGATCCCTGACTCGGCAAGGCGTCGGGCGACCTCCGCGAGGCGTGCCACGGGCACCTCTCCCTCGAACGGGCAGCCCCATGCTGCCGACACCGTCGCGGTCACCGCGATGCCGGCGTCCGCGGCCTCGGAGGCGATCGATGCCACGACATCGATCGATTCGAACGTCGGGACGCCCTGATTGCGCTCGTTGAACGTGTCGGTCGCGAACACCGGAATGTTGACCTCATCGACCCCGGTCTCGACGGCTCGTTGCCAACCGCGGCGATTCATGACAAGACCGATGTACGAGACCCCAGCGACCCGATTGACCCGGTGCATGACCGCTTCGGCGTCGGCCATCTGCGGGACGTACTTCGGGTGAGCGAATGACACCGCCTCGATGCGACGGAGCCCCGCATCGACGAGGTGATCGATCAGGACGAGTTTCTGATCCGTCGTCAGGATTGCGTCTTCGTTCTGGAGGCCGTCTCGCGGTCCGACCTCGATGATCTCGATGTGTGCGGGCATGATGTGATCTTGCCACGATCACCGGCCCCAGGCGACGTATCGCCGTCTAATCCGCGCTTCGGTCTTCGAGGTCCACGATGCGACGGGCGTGGCGGATGACCGCTTCGTCAACCATCATGCCGTCGGAGTCGACGACGACACCTGCCCCGCGTGCTGTCGCTTGTTCGTACCGGGCGATCACATCGCGCGCCTTGGTGACGAGTGATGCATCCGGGGTGAACGCATCGTTGATCGGTGCGACCTGCGCCGGGTGGATCGCTCCGCGACCTCCGAATCCACGCGCAGCAAGGGCAACGCTCGAGGCTGCCAGTGCATCGATGTCGCGGAAGTTCGTCGCAACCGGCCCGATCGGTGGTGCGATCGCGGCAGCGGCACTGTCGACGACCACCCGCGCCCGGATCGGTGCCCAGACAGCGTCGTCGGCCTCGTGCGAGATGCCGAGGTCGGCACCGAGGTCTGCCTCCCCGAGAGCGAGATGGGTGGTCCTCGGGTGGCAGGCGAGCTGGTATGCCGCTCTGAGCCCGAGCGCAGACTCGATCAGGCAGACGAGCCCGATGGTTCGAGTGGGTAGACCGCTCTCCGATTCGAATCCCGCGAGGGTCCGATCCACCCGGTCGACCGTATCCACATCATCGGCCTTTGCGAGAACGATTCCGCCGAGGTTCGGCGAGAGTGCAGCTTCGAGGTCGATGTCGAGGTCGGCAGTGTTGTTGACACGCACCAGAACGGTTCCCGATCCCGACGGTGGTGCATTGACGAACTCCCGAGTCGCCTGTCGAGCTGTTTCCTTGTTCGCGAGAGCCACGGCGTCTTCAAGATCCACCACGATGGCATCCGCTCCACGGTGACGGGACTTGGCAAGCATCGACGGCTGGTCGCCCGGGACGTACAGAAGACTGCGCATCAGTCGATGACCGTCCTTCCCTCGATCAGACCGCGGGCCATGACGATCTTCTGGACATCGCTCGTTCCCTCACCGATGGCCATCAGGGGTGCGTCCCGGTAGAGACGCTCGATGTCGAGGTCCGTCGAGTATCCCGCACCGCCATGGACTCGCATCGACTCCAGCGCGTTGGTGAGCGCTGCCTCGGACGCGTAGTACTTGGCCATGGCCGCCTCCGTGTCTATCCGAGAGCCGGTGTCACCGCGAGATGCCGCCCACCAGGTGAGCAGGCGTGCTGCCTGGACTCGTGTCGCCATCTCGGCGAGCTTCATCTGGATCGCTTGAAACTCGGCGATCGGCTGCCCGAAGGCTTCTCGCTCCTTGGAGTACGCGAGTGCCTGGTCGTAGGCCTCCTGTGCGATACCGACCGACCGTGCTGCGACGTTGACGCGTCCGACATCGAGTCCGGACATCACCTGCTTGAAACCGCGCCCTTCAACGCCGCCGAGTAGGTTCGCTGCCGGAACTCGTGCGTCGCTGAGTACGACCTCGGCCGATTCCGTGCCCTTGTACCCGAGCTTCGGGATGTCTCTCGATACTTCCACTCCCGCGGTTCCTTTGTCGACGAGCAGGATGCTCATGCCGCGGTGCGCGGGGTCGGCCCCCGGATCGGTCTTGACGAGGACGGGGAGAGGGTCGGCGTAGCGCGCATTCGTGATCCAGAACTTCGTCCCGTTCACGACGTACGTGTCACCCTCGCGGACTGCGCGTGTCTTGATCCCCTGGAGATCGGTGCCTGCGTCGGGTTCGGTCAGGGCGATGGCGGTACGACGTTTCCCGGTCGCAAGATCCGGTAGGTACCGAGCCTTCTGTTCGTCGGTGCCGTGGTCGGCGATCATCCGGGAGGCGAAGAGGTGGGATCCGATTATTCCCGAGATCCCCATCCAACCGCGTGATATCTCCTCGGCCACGATCGCCATGTTCACGAGCCCGAGCCCGGTTCCGCCGTACTTCTGTGGGATCGTGATGCCGAACAGGCCGAGTTGTCTCATTGTTTCGACGATCTCGGTCGGGTAGCGACCTTCGGCCTCCCAGTCGTGGGCAACCGGTCGAATCTCGCGATCGACGAACTCCCTGACAGTCGACCGAAAGAGCTTTTGGTCGTCGTCGAGTTCAAAATCCATCGTGTACTCCCTCAGCGCATCGGTCGACATGGCGTTTGCTGGCGATTGAGGTGAAAGGTGCCATCGTCACTCCTGTCCTGGTTGGGTTCCGAAGGCACCTGCGTCCGAGAGCTCTTCGATTTCCGCGGCCGTGTACGACAGTGTTCGTTTGAGGATCGAATCGGCGTGTTCGTTGCGGCGCGGAGCCCGTACGTAGGTAACGGACGCGTTGTCTCCGACTCGGACCGGGCTCGCAAGACTCCTCACCGTTCCGAAGGTCGGGTGGTCGGTTTCGACGATCAGGTTGCGAGCAACCGTGTGCGGATCGGTCAAGGCCTGCTCAACGGATTGGATCGGTCCGGTCGGAACACCGACGTTCCGCAGCTCGTCGATCCAGTGGGTGGCCGGTTGGGTGGCGAACGCCTCATCGAGTTCGGCGATCAGGTCGGTTCGGTGCTCGAACCGGGCCGCGAATGTGTTGTAGTTCGTATCCGTCGCAAGGTCCGGGCGACCGATGACATCCGTGACGCTCTGGAAGAACTTCTCCTTCGCACAGGCGATGACGAACCACTCGTCATCGGAGCCCTTGAACAGCTGGAAAGGCACCAACGAGGGGTGCGCGGAGCGTTCGTGTCGGGTCGCGGTGTAGTCGCCGTTGAGCTGCCAGGTACCGAGGTACGTGAGCAGCGACACCGCCGTGTCGTACAGGGATACATCGCAGTCCATGCCGACACCGTCCCGTCGTGCCGCGTGGACGCCCGCCAGCATCGATGAGGCTGCGACGAACCCGCCCGAGAAGTCGACAAGCGACAGGCTCGTCTTCGTCGGGGGGCCTGACGGGTCGCCGGTCAGGCTCATCCATCCGGCGAGACCCTGGAGGATGTAGTCGTAGCCTGGTTCGTCTGCCCTTGGGCCGGTGTTGCCGAATCCCGACACGGATACGCAGACGATCCTCGGATTGATGTGTTTCAGGTCGTCGTATCGGATTCTGAGCTTCTTCGGGACGTCGCCTCGCAGGTTTGAATACACGGCGTCGGAAACGCGCACGAGGTCCTCGAAGACTTGTCTGCCAGCCGCCGTCGAGATGTCGAGGCTGAGACTCTTCTTGTTGCGATTGAATGTTTCGAAGAAGAGACTGTCCTCTCCGTCCTGGAACGGTGGAACGTACCGGCCGACATCACCGCCGGCCCGAGGGTCCTCGATCTTGATGACCTCCGCCCCGAGATCGGCGAGATGGAGTGTGCCGAACGGGCCGGCCCCGTACTGCTCGACGGCGATGATCCTGATGTCTTCAAGCGGTTTCATCTGATGTGCGCCCGATCGATGGCGACGTAGGTCGGGCGGAGATTCCGAAGATGCGAGAGCATCGCGTCTGCCGCTTTGTCGGCGTCGTTGTTGCGAATCGCGTATGCAATCCGATCGTGGTCGTGTTTGACATCCATCCAGAAACCCTCCGGTGCTGTATCGCGGAGGAACCGGGTGCGGAGGACCTCGAATATCGGCGTCGTCATGGCTTCGAGCATCCGGTTGCCGGCGGCTGTCAACACCGTCACGTGGAAC
This sequence comes from uncultured Acidimicrobiaceae bacterium, assembly GCA_964441975.1. Lineage (GTDB taxonomy): Bacteria > Actinomycetota > Acidimicrobiia > Spongiisociales > UBA5794 > UBA5794. Next base: position 13,931 of record CAYTWC010000004.1, read on the forward strand.
TCCTTGTGTTGGTCGAAGGTGGACTCGGCGCCGTCGCTGACGGTCATCTCGAGCTGTCTGAGCATCTCGGGGGTGATCCGCTGGGCCGCGATCCGGGTGGCTGGCACTTCGAGCACCTCCCTGACTTCGAGTAGTTCGTCGACCGTCACCTGGTCCGTTGCGGTGAGCAATCCGATGCCGAGTTCGAGAGCAGCGGTGACGTCGGCCGTTTCAGGCTGCGATACGAACGTCCCGCCCTTGACACCGCGTGCCGTCGTGACAAGACCCTGAGAGGAGACCGCCCGCAATGCCTCCCGTATGGTCGACCGCGACACGCCGAACTCGGCCGCGAGTTCGGTCTCGGCCGGGAGTCGAACACCCGGGGTGATCGCGCCCGACACGATCTGTTCGGTGATGGCCGCCGCCACCTGCCGGTAGGCGGGCAAGGTTGGTTCTGCTGTCCTTCTCATGGTTCCGAGTGTAAAGGTCTGACATTGCATGTCAATTGTCCGACCTTTACACTCACCGTGGCGGAAGGGAGCCAACAAAGATGCCAATCGAACAAACGGACTTCGGGAACTACTTCGACGACTTCACGATCGGTGAGGTCTACAAGCACCCGCTCGGTCGCACGATTTCAGATGTCGACAACCAGTGGTTCACGTTGTTGACGATGAACACGAATCCGAACCACTTCGATGCCAACCTCGCAGAGTCGACCGAGTTCGGCCGACCGCTCGTCAACTCCGCACTTACGCTCTCGATCGTCGTCGGTCAGTCGGTGTACGACATCTCGCAGAACGCATTCGCCAATCTTGGATGGAAGAACATCGAGCTGGTAGCTCCCGTCTTCGTCGGGGACACGATCTACTCGGAATCGAAAGTGGTCGGATTACGTGAGTCCAAGTCGAGGCCGTACGCGGGAATCGTCACGGTTCAGACACGTGGCTACAACCAGGACGGAGTCGTGTTCATGACGTTCGAACGGTCCGTGTATGTGTACAAACGCGATGGCTATCCCGTTGCCGGGTCGTTGCCGACGATCGAGGACGCGTGGCCGGAACGGTGAGGCGTTCGGGTGGGGGCCTGACCGCCGGTACGATTCGTGGTCAGGGCGAAAGGTAGGGGCGATGCCCGATCAGATCCCAGCCGACATCTTCAAGGCAGTGATGCAGCACGTCGCAGCCTCCGTCACGGTCGTGACGGCCTACGGATCGGACGGGCCGGTGGGTATCACCGTATCTGCGTTCTCGGCTGTTTCCGCCGACCCGCCGATCATCCTGGTCTGCATCGACAAGGGAGCGGCATCGCTCGATGCGCTGCTCGAGGCGGACGGCTTCACGGTGAACTTTCTCCCGCAAGGCTCCGCCGACACGGCAATGCTCTTTGCCACCCGTGACGCCGACAAGTTCGGGGCGGTCGACTGGGATCCACCCGAGGTCGAGGGTGCTGGCCCGGTACTCGATGATGCATTCGAGGTGTTCGAGTGCGTCACCATCGAGCGTCACGAGATCGGCGATCACTGGGTGCTCTACGGACAAGTTGTCGAGGCGGTCGTTCGCTCGGGCGTACCGCTTGTCTATCTGAACCGGGCATTCGTGGATCTCGACATCGAACACGGACAAACGCTCCCGGAAGTCTGAGGACGTCGCCGGTCAGATCCGGTGCCAGCGCAGCGTGTTCGTTGCAGTCTTCCCGTTGCCGGGCTGGACGTACGAAAGGATCAGCGCCTCGGTGCCGTCCTCCTCGGTGGCCCACCCGATCGTCCTCGTCTGGATGTCGCCGACCCAATCGGGGAACAAGCTCAGTTCGACATCGTGGTGCACCTCGTCACCGACGACCTCGTACGAACCGGCATACGAGATGTATCCCGCCGCCGCCGTGGCACGATTCTTCGACTCCGCCCCCGCGAGTGATGAGGTGTCGAGGTTGTCACGGTTCTGCCGCATCAGCGATGCGGTCATGCGTCCGTTGTCCGTGTAGGTGAGCAGTCCGATCGCCTGTCCTCCGAACGGTCGGACGGTTCTGCCGCCGACGTCGACCGTCCATTCGATGAGCCGCCATGTTCCAACAAGATTGTGCATGGGGGGCACGGTATCAGGGGTGTGCGAACTGTGTCGTCGACCTAGGATGACGGTCATCGATCCGGAGGCTCCTGGAGGCGAAATGACAGTCCGCTTGGCAGCGGTGGGCGTCAGCCTGTTCCTCGCGAGCGTTGCCGTTGCGTTCGTCGCGTTCGGTGGACTGTCCGAGCCGACGGCGGCTTCCGGGTCCGAATCGACGACTACGACCGGTACCACCGATACGGCTGCCGAGCCGGAGGCGCCTGCGTACTTCGTGAACCCCAACGAGACACGGATCGGCTCGATCGTGCTCACACCGGTGAGTCTCGAGGTGCTCGACGACACGATCAATCTCGACTTCGAAACCGCGTCGTTGGCTCCTGGTGCAGAAGCGGTGACACGCGACGAAGTCGCCGAGGACATGGGTTTCGGCGCATCTGGCGCGCCGATGGACCGGTTGTTCGCCGTCGAATGGCGCCTCACGACAACCGATGGGGCGGAACTTGTGGGTGAGATCACCAACCCTGAGGTGACGATTGTCCGATTCCCGACCGAATCGCCGATCGATGAGGCGGACATCGAGAGCATCGAGATACTGCGGTATCTGGTGGCCACGCCGCTCGATGTCCGTTTCACGTTGTCTGAGGGTTCGCCGACCGAGGCAGTTTTCCCCGGCGCATCGGTGACGTTGTTGCGCACGACGCAGCAGGACGACCAGGGGATCGTGGAGATCGAGGCCACATCGGATCTTCCGATCCAGGCGCGATGGATACACGTCGCCGGCGAGGGGCCCGAGTGGCGATCGTCGGTCCGCACCAGTCAGGGCGGTGCTTCCTGGTCGCTCGCCTGGGTCGGTGGGGAGCTCCCTACCGGCATCCCCCTTCGCGCGACCGGGACGGCGTGGCTTGAAGGCAACAGTCCGGTGGCGATCGATCTCGTGGGTCTGCGATGACGGAACGTCCGGACTTTGCAGAGCTGATCCGCTCTCCCTACGACGACGATCCGAAGGATCCGACGAACCGGTTCTTGCTGTTCGTCCCGATCGTGGCCGTCGCCGTCGGGGTGGCCGCAGGATTCGGGCTCGCCGCAAACCGCCCATCCGCAGAAGCGGCCGCGGTTGCCATCGATACGACGACCACGACGACCGAGCCGCGCGTTGCTGCACCGTCCGATGGCTTTCCTGAAGGATTCACGCCGATGACGGACGATGTCGCCGTCGCCGTCGAAACCACGTACGAGGTCGGAGGCGATTCGTACGTCGTGCTTGCAACTGCGGCCCGCGGATCCCTCGACCACGATTCGACCTTCACGCCGTCGGTCGCATCCTGGACACTTCGCACCTCCGACGGAGACGTCGAGATGCTTTCCCAAACCGTGAACGACTTTGCAGAGGGCATGTTCCAGGTCCGGTTCCCCGGACCGATCCCGGATGGCGCAGTCCTGATCGCACGACCCGCGGGTTCGTTGACGAAGGAGACCGTCAGGGTCATGGACGGTGTACCGACCGAGATGTCCGTCGAAGACCCGATCCTGTTCGAGGTGGATGGAGTGCCGGTGGCCCTCTCCGATCTGTCGTGGAGTCTCACCCGAGGTTTCGCGGCGTGGCAGAGTCCCGAGGATGTCCCTATGACAGTCGACGTGATCGTGAGCTTCGTCGGTACCGAGGGAGACGGCACAGGGGACCTCCCCATCCGGATCATGTCGTTCGAATCGAACTCCGCGTTTCTCGACACGTCGGAACGCACCGATGTTCCTGCGTGGAACACCGAGGGGGAGCTGGTGCTCTCGCGAGCTGGGGCGTTCAGGTTCAATGAAGAAGACATCGTCGACGTGACGGTTGATGTGATCGTCGGTGTCGTAACCGACTCGGGAGCCGACATAGAAATCCCGTTCTCGTAGCCGCGCCAGCATCGGTTGGACACGCCTTCGGCGGATGATCGGCGACCATCCCACTCGTGTGATGGCGGTAGGCTTGGCGCATGCAGACCCACGACCACGTGACGACCGAGTCAGAAGAGATGTATGTCATCACGATCGCGCGTGCCATAGAGGACGGGCGCCAACCGCCGGTGCCGGTGTCGGAAGTTGCAAAGGTCCTCGGCGTGTCCGGTGTTTCGGCGAATCAGATGGTCAAGAAGCTGGTTTCGCTCGAACTCGTCGACTACGTGCCCTACAAGGGTGTCGCGCTGACGGACGCAGGGAATGCGTTGGCCCGCACGGTTCTGCGAAATCGCCGTTTGTGGGGCCTCTTTCTCGCTGATCACCTCGGGCTGACACCCGAGACCGCGGACGAGGTCGCGTGTGAGATGGAACACATCACGCCCGAGCACGTGGCGGACCGACTCAGCGAATTCTTGGGCGATCCACTCGTCGGACCGACGGGAAAGCCCATCCCCGGACGTGAGGACCTCAGCACGCAGAGCCGTGCCCTCGTCGATGTACCACCGGGTGTTCCGGTCACGGTGCACTCGGTCGCATCTCCGTACGATGAGTTCCTCGAATCCCAGGGTGCGGGTCGCGGACGATCGATCACCGTGATGGCCTCAGGGCCAGACGGTTCGGTGCTCGTCGAGACATCGAAAGGCGTCGTCCAACTCGCCGCTGACGGCGCGGCGGCGGTGTCGGTGGTCGTCCCCTCCTGACGAGATAGGCCTCGCCCGTCTGCGTATCCTTTGGCAACTGTCTGATTGCATGAGGAGACCGAATGTTCGACCGTGCCGAGATCGGGGTCCAAGCGGCCGTCGACGCAGGTGCCGAGTATGCCGATGCGCGTGCCACCATCACCAAGACCGAGGTCATTTCCGTCCAGGATGCCAAGCTCGACGCCTTTGAAGTCGACGAACGGGTCGGCGTCGGCGTGCGGGCCCTCGTCGGGTCCTCGTGGGGGTTTGCGTCCACAGGCGATCTCTCGGATGCAGGTATCGCCGAATGCGGCCGGAATGCAACGGCCATAGCCGTGGCTTCCGCAATCGTCGCGGGCCCACACCTCGAATTCGCAGACGTCCCTGTCGTCGAAGCGTCGTGGGAGACCCCCCACGTCGAGAACCCGTTCGACGTGGCGACGAGCGAGAAGGTCGACATGCTCATCGACATCACGAAGACGATGATGGGCGTGGACGGCGTCTCGGTGTCCTTCGGCTCCGTCGGTGGGTGGGACGTCGACAAGTACTTCGTCTCAAGCCAGGGACACCGGATCCATCAACATCTGGTCGAAGCCGGTGGTCACTACTCCGCCACAGCCGTCGGAGATCGCGAGACCCAGATCCGCTCGTACCCGCAGTCGTGGGGTCAGTACGAGACCGGCGGATACGAGGTCATTCGCAAGTGGGACTTCCCGGACCACGCGCAGCGCATCGCCGAGGAGGCTGTGGCACTGCTCTCGGCGCCCGAGATGGAGGAACGGGAGACGAACCTGGTGTTGGAGTCGTCCCAGTTGGCACTCCAGATCCACGAATCCGTCGGCCATGCGATCGAGCTCGACCGGATTCTCGGGTGGGAGGCAGCGTTCGCCGGTACGAGTCACCTCGAACTCTCAAAGCTTGGTACGCACCGATACGGATCGGACCTGATGAACATCACCGCCGACGCAACGATTCCCGGTGCGCTCGGCACGTTCGGCTACGACGATGAAGGCGCGCCCGCTCGACGAGTTGACATCGTCAAGGACGGAATATGGGTGGGGGTGTTGTCGGGTCGGGACTCTGCGGCCGTGGCCGGACTCGAGGGTGGATCGGGAGGCATGGTCCGGGGCGACGGCTACAACCGCATTCCGATGGTCCGCATGACCAACGTGGGCCTCCTCCCCGGCGAAGGCACCCTCGACGAGATCATCGCCGACACCAGTGATGGCGTCTACATGGAAACAAACCGGTCTTGGTCCATCGACGACCGACGTCTCAACTTCCAGTTCGGCTGCGAGATCGGATACGAGATCAAGAACGGAAAGCTGGGGCGGATGCTGAAGAACCCGACGTACACCGGGATCACCCCGCAGTTCTGGGGTTCGATGGACCGTCTTGCCGGCGAGGATGAATGGATCCATTGGGGTATTCCGAACTGTGGGAAGGGCCAGCCCGTGCAAGTGGCGCACACCGGACATTCGGCGTCGCCCGCCCGGTTCGCAAACGTCCGAGTGGGGGTGAAGGGATGAGCGGCGGTACCAACCGAGCTGAGGGCCTGGCCGAGCAGGTGCTCGGGATCGTCGGCGGCGACGCGAACGCTGCCGTGTATGCGCGCACGGGAACGTCGGCACTCACCCGATTCGCAAACTCTTTCATCCATCAGAACGTGTCCGACGATGTCGCTGAGCTGACGTTGACGATCGAACGAGACGGTCGGGTGGCGCAGGCAGCCACGACATCGACTGATCCGGACGCGATCAAGGCGTGGGTTGCGGCGACGATCGCGACGGCCGACGCACAGAATGTCGACGATGACTGGCCGGGTCTCGCGCCTCGGGCCGACGTCCCTCACGTGGACCATTTCGACGCCGAAACGGCTGCGGCGGACCCCGCTGTTCGGGCGGAACTCGTGCGGCAATTCGTCGACGCTGGCGAGGGCCTCCGGGCGGCCGGCATGTGTGAAACCGTTGTGTTCGAGGACGCATTTGCGAACTCCGCCGGACAGGAAGCAAGCGGCAGGTGGACCAGAGTCGTACTGGACGGGATACACCAGACGGACACAACGGCTGGGAGTGGGCATTCGTCAGGCGTCGCGATTGGTGGTGTCGATGCCGCTGCCGCAGGTCGCGAGGCAGCGGTCCGGGCTCGCGACAGCCTTCACGCTTTCGACGCCAAGCCCGATCGCTATGAGGTGGTTCTTGCACCCGAAGCGGTCGCGACGATCGGTCAGTTCCTCGGCTTCTATGGTTTCAACGGGAGGGCATTCAACGAGGGCATGTCCTTCGTCACGCTCGGAGAGGACCGGTTCGACGAGTCGGTGACCATCTACGACGACGCGACCGACCCGAGAGCGATCGGGGTCGCGTTCGACGGCGAAGGGTCACCGAAGCGCCGCGTCGACCTGATCGACGGCGGAACGACGGCCAATGTCGTTCACACGCGCCGGACAGCGAAGAAGGCAGGCGTTGAGTCAACCGGATCCGCTTTCAAGGCAGAAGATGGATTCGGGACGGGGCTTCCGTTCCCCGACCGCATGTTCGTGGCCGGCGGTACCAAGACCGAGCCCGAACTCATCGAGGGTGTCGACCGCGGCATCTATGTCTCGACGTTCAATTATTGCCGGATTCTCGACCCCAAGACCCTCGTGGTGACGGGGTTGACACGCAACGGGACGTTCATGATCGAGAACGGGCGGATCACCGGGCCTATTTCGAACATGCGATTCACGCAGTCGTTCGTCGACGCATTGGCGCCCGGTCAGATCGGTGCATGGGGCAACAACGCACGGTTCGGTGCCGGTGAGTTCGGGAATGCAACCGTTCACGCACCTTCGGTCCACTTGCGGTCGTGGAACATGACCGGAGGGGCGGACGGCTGATGGGCGTACTCGGACCCGACATCGCGGCTGCGGTGTTCAAGGACGTTGATACCGCCGAGGAAGGCTGGGCCATGCTCAACGATGCGGACATCCCATCGACGATGATCACCGACCCCGGGATGCTCGGGTCGTACAGCGTGCAGCTGATGGTCGACCGCGCAGACCTTGAGCAGGCGCAGGCGGTACTTGCCCCGCTTGTCAACAGACACAGGGGCTGAACCCGGATCCCGGATTCCGTGAACGTCAGGTGGGTCGGGAGTCGAGCTCCTCCAGGCTCGCAGGCTCGCAGCCCCACCCGGCTCGGTCAGGCGAATCATCCGATTCGCCTGACTCGCCCGCCCTCCCTGAAGGGAGGGCGCACACCTGCAAGGGATACACATCTCACGCGTGCCCTCCATTCAAGGACGGTGCAACCAAGCAGTGGACACGCATCATTCTCGTGCCTTCCTTGCGGGTGGGTAGGGAAATCCTGCGACTGAGCGATTCCATGTGCGTGCCCTCCCTTGATGGAGGGCGGCAGACCTGCAAGGGATACACATCTCACGCGTGCCCTCCATTCAAGGACGGCGTAACCAAGCAGTGGACACGCATCATTCTCGTGCCTTCCTTGCGGGTGGGTAGGGAA
>CAYTWC010000004.1:22196-24370 GCA_964441975.1 uncultured Acidimicrobiaceae bacterium
ATCCTGCGACTGAGCGATTCCATGTGCGTGCCCTCCCTTGAGGGAGGGCGGCAGAGGAGCGTCAGCGACGATGCGGGTGGGCTACGCCTTTCGGGCGGAGGTGTCGGCGTGGACGTCCGTTCGCGGGGGAACGGGTACGCCCTGTTTGAGGATGACGAGGGCTTGGGATACACGACTTCGTGTCACGGGGATCCTGGCTTTCTTTGATGGTGCCGATCGATCGTTTCGATGGCGGTGCGATACAGACTGCTTCATGAACCGGTGCGGTGACCGGGGGCAGAAGGGCGAGGCGATTTGGCGAACCGTCCCAACGATGTGGATTCGGAAGCCGAAGCGTGCACGAGAATTCGCGGTGTTGTTGTTCGTGCCTTGGACCGAAGGTACCCGTGGTCGACCCCAACCGTCACTTTTCGCGTTCTCGGAGAGGTCCGAGCCTGTCCCCGGTGGTGGCAGAGGACTCTGGGTCGGGGCGTTGGGGCTAGGCGCCGAGGGCGGCGAACACCTCGTAGACCATGAAGGCCGGCCAGAACAGGCCCTGGATGAACGACAGGACATACTCCCAGAACGAGTCCGCCTGCTGCCAGTAGTACACGAAGGCACCGAATATCCCGAGGCCATAGATGGCCCCACCGCCTGCTGCTCCTGCTCGATGTGAACCCATGTCTGGACACCTCCCGTTGCTTTCATCGTACGCCTTCGACTGGGCTCTTACAGATCCGAACCGAGGAGGGACAGCGAGATGACATCGGACATCGAGTCCTCGATCGGGAGGAACGAACGAAGAACGCCCTCACGAGCGAAACCCGCCTTTTCGAGGACGCGGAGCGAGGCCTCGTTGCCTGGAACGACGTGGGCGAAGAGGCGTACGACGGCTGTATGCAGGAGAACCCACCGACTGGCCACGGTCACAGCGTCAGTCGCAAACCCACACCCCCTTGCTCGTGGGACCACCCAGTAGCCAAGTTCGCAATTGCCCTCGGGTTTGCGCAGGCCGAGATACACCAGCCCGACAGCCGTCGAGCGTCCGAGGTCGACGATCGCGAGTGAAAGACCCTCTGAATCCGTTTGGCGTGACCATTGCCTCCTGATCCACTCGCGGCCGCCCTCGTCGGTGTATTCCGCGGGCACGGTCGTACCTTGTGGGATGGTCGGGTCCGACGACGCAGCGGCGACGCAACCGAGGTCGTCGAGCGACCATTTTCTGACACCGATTCTGCGGGTGTTCAGATCCGGAACCGGGTATTCGAGCTGCATGGCCGGACACCTCGCGTCGCTAGTCGCGAGCAGCGTAGAGCGGAGAGGTGAACGGCCAGGCATCACGCAACCAGATCGTCACCTGCTCCCAGAGGTCACGATCCATGGGCGCACGAGTCTCGCGGACCCACGACGTCACCTTTGCGTCGTATTCCGGTGCATTCGACGGATATATGTACAGACACCCGATGACGTCGTCTCCGTCGAGAACCGAATACGTGAACCCAGTCCGGTCATCGAAGTCGGCCGCATGGCGGACCAGGTCGTCGAGATTCTGTTCGAGCGGCATCGGAGCGGGCCAATCGGCTTCGGGTGAGTCGAACCCGGGGGTCGAGCGGATGTGGTCGATACTCGATGTCCACGCGTCGTAGTCCCGCTCGTTGTGTTGCGGTCCGAGCGGCTCCAAATGGAAACCATCTCCGTCGAACGTACGTGGCGGGTCGAACGCCGCAGGGACAAAGGGATCGGGCATGGGCAAGACGATACCCGTTCAGAGGGGCCGTTTCGCGACGCGCAACCTGTTCGGCTTCGCGTGTGGTCAGTCGTGGTCACCGTCGTCGTGATGGTTGTGTGAACCCTGACCGGGCTCGCTATGACCCACTCAACAACCCGGCTCACCGTGGTTCCCGCAGCACGATGTTCCGTTCTTCAGCTTGATGGCATTGTTCTTCGCCACAAGCCGGAGCTTCTCGAGTAACGGGAGATCGCTGCTCGTGAAGTTTCCGAAGAGGTGCCGGGGGTGCTGTCTTGCCATGAGTGGACCGTACCACCGGTACCCGGGGACCGCGCAGACAATCGGGTGCTGTTGTCCGGACAGAATCCTCGAACCCTATGCAGGGACGACTCCCTGCGCGACAACACCCCGACCGGACGGAGGATCCGATCGGGGTGTTGTCGAGACGTCGGTTCGAGCCGTTACT
>CAYTWC010000005.1:0-7584 GCA_964441975.1 uncultured Acidimicrobiaceae bacterium
GTCCCGTCGGCGTCGTAGAAGACCGTCACAGGGACACCCCGACCGGCACCGAGTTCGTTCGGTATCGATCCCGACTCGTCCGAATAGTGGACGATCTCGGCGTCCGAGAAGTATTCGGCGAGAAAGGACTGTGCACCACTCGGGGTGTCCTGGACATTCAGCCCGATGAATGCGACATCGGGGTGTCGAGCAGCGCCCTCCGCGAGCAGCGGAGCCTCGGATCGACAGGGGAGGCACCAGGATGCCCAGACGTTGACGACGCTCGGGCCGCCGCTCGTGGTCAAGGCGGTGAGTTCGTCGGCCGTGATCGGCGGCGGTGGCGGCGGGAGCGGCCCTTGCGGCTGTTCCGAACACCCTGTTGTGATGACGGCGAAAGCCACTGCGGCGACTCCGACGGCGATGCCGGTAGCCCGACCGCTACCCACGTCTGGCGGCCAGCTCAGCGGCAATCGCGTCGGGGTCGATGTCCCGGCCGCTCACCATGGCGAGAAGGTGATAGAGCAGGTCGGCGGCTTCTTCTACGATCCGATCGTCGGAGGCCGCTACCGCGTAGTCCTTCGATGCGAAGGCAACCTCGCCCGCCTCCTCGAGCACCTTGCGCGCGGCGAGGTCGGGATCGGCAAGGAGTTGCGCGGTGTACGAGGCGCTGACGGGTGCGCCCCGGCGCGAAGCGATGGTCGATACGAGCGTGTCGACCGCCTGGCCGATGGTCTCGGTCTGCTCGAGGTCGAAACACGAATCATCCCCGGTGTGGCAGGTCGGTCCCGCAGGCTCGGCGACGATGAGGATCGCGTCGCCGTCACAGTCGACCGCAACCGACGTGACCAAGAGCGTGTTTCCGCTTGTCTCACCCTTCTTCCACAACTCGTTCCTGCTTCGACTCCAGAAGTGCACGTACCCCGTCGTCGTGGTCGCCTCCCATGCATCGGCATTCATCATGCCGACCATCCGGACGGTTCGATCGACGCTGGACTGTACGACGGCGGGAATGAGTCCGGCCGAAAAGTCGGGAATGCGTTCGCTCATGCGACGGCCCGAACCGGAATGTCAGCGTTCTCGAGGACCTGTTTGACCTCGGGTATCGAATAGGTCGAACGATGAAAGATGGATGCTGCCAGCACCGCATCGGCTTGGCCGATCGTAAGGGCGTCGACAAGGTCTGTCGGGCTGCCCGCCCCACCGGACGCGACGATCGGGACATCGACGGCGCGGCGGATCGCTCCGAGCAGGTCGAGGTCGTACCCGATGTTGGTTCCGTCCCGGTCCATGGATGTCAGCAGGATTTCACCGGCGCCGAGTCGTTCCGAACGGCGTGCGAAGCCGATGACATCGAGTCCGGTGTCGATGCGTCCTCCTGAGGTGAATACGTGCCAGCCACTCCCTACCCGTTTGGCGTCGATGGCGACGACGACACACTGGGAACCGAATGCGGCTGCGCAGTCTGCGATCAACCGGGGATTGCGGACTGCTGACGAGTTGATCCCGACCTTGTCCGCCCCCGATCGCAGCACCGCGCGCATGTCTTCAACGGATCGGACTCCGCCCCCGACGGTCAGCGGGATGAACACGTGTTCTGCGATCGAACGGATCACGGCATGCATCGTCTCTGCACGATCCGGGGTCGCACCGATGTCCAGGACGCAGATTTCGTCTGCTCCCGAGGATGCATAGGCGCGTGCCAGTTCGACCGGGTCGCCCTCGTCGGTCAGGTCGACGAATCTGGTGCCTTTGACCACGCGGCCAGCCTTCACGTCGAGACACGGGATGATGCGTTTACGCAACACGGCGTGCTCCAACCGTCGTCGCCACGAATGAGCCGATCACCGCGAGACCGGCCTCGGCGGACCGTTCCGGATGGAACTGCACCCCGAAGATGTTGTCTCGCCGCACCGCGGATGCGAACGTCTGATCGCCATAGGTCGTCGTCCCGACGACACAGGAGTTGTCGACCTCGGTGAGTGCGAACGAGTGCACGAAATAGAACGGCGTCGGGCCGCCTGACCCAAGGACTGCATCGGGCCCGTGCGTCACGTCGTTCCACCCCATGTGGGGGAGCGGCGTTCCCGTGAGCCTTCGGACGGTTCCTGGTATCAGGGCGAGGCACCGGGTCGCATCCTCGAGGGAATACTCGAACAGAACCTGCATCCCGACGCACACGGCGAGGAGTGGGCCTTGGTAGGTGCTGATCGGTGCGACCAATCCTCGTTCGTGCAGGGTTGCCATGGCTGGTCCCGTGGCACCGACGCCGGGAAGCACGACGCCGTCGTATCGATCGAGACCGACGCTCCCGTCGGTCACGATTGCCACTTGTGCGCCGGAGACGACGAGTGCGCGCTCCATCGACACCATGTTCCCGGCACCGTGGTCGATGAGGGCGATCGTGGGCGAATCCGGCTCGGGCGGTTGTGTCACAGTGTTCCCTTTGTCGACGGCAGACCTACCCGCCGTGGGTCGATCTCTGTCGCAGTCCTGACGGCGCGTGCCATCGCCTTGAAGATGGCTTCGGCGATGTGGTGGTCATTGGCTCCGGAGGCTTCGATGTTGATCGTTGCTCGGGCCGTTCGAGCGAACGCTTCGAGGCTGTGACGGATCATCTGCGTCGACAGGGTTCCGATCCGCTCGGCGCCGAATTCGGCGTTGAACACGAGGTAGGGACGACCGCCGAGGTCGACAGCCACGCGCGCGATCGCTTCGTCCATCGGAACGGCCGCGTCCCCGTACCGCGCAATCCCCACCCTGTCGCCGAGGGCTTCGTCGAACAGAGAGCCGACGACGAGCATGGTGTCCTCGACGGTGTGGTGGTCGTCGACGTGGAGGTCCCCCTTGGTGGTCACGGCCAAGTCGAAGAGGCCGTGGTGCGAGAAAGCCGTGAGGAGGTGATCGAACATCCCGACGCCGGTGTCGATGGACGACTCACCCGAACCGTCGATGGTCAGGTCCGCAGTGATGTCGGTTTCGACCGTGGTGCGGGTCGTGTTGGCAATTCGGTTCATGGCAGGTGTCTCCAGAGTGCGTCGATCAGTCGGTCGTTTTCGTGAGGGGCCCGGACGGTGAATCGCAGGTAGTCGGCAAGCGGACCGTCGGTCGGGAAGGTGCGGACGACCAGTCCGGCCGCCATGAGGTTCTCGGCGACCGTGTGCGCGGTCGGACCGATCTCGCACAGGAGGAAGTTCGTGGTCGTCGGGCGTACTGCTATCCCGAGCTTGGTGAGTTGCTGCGCGAACCTGCCGCGTTCCTTGATCAATCGATCGACGCGACGTGTCATCCGTTGCGGCTCGTCGAGCGCGGCTGCCGCGATCTCTGCTGACATGGATGAGATGCTCCCCGGCGGCCGAACCGAGTCCAGCCGTTCGATGATGCCGGTCGATGCCATAGCAAACCCGACGCGGAGACCTGCGAGCCCGAACGCCTTCGACATCGTGTGGCAGGCGATGACATTGTCGTACCGCTCCACGAACGGTGCCCATCGGTCACCGGCGAATTCGGCATACGCGGCGTCGATGACAACGATGCCACTCGCTGCTTCGATGATCGCTTGGATCAGCCGGTCGTCGAGCCGGTCGCCTGTCGGGTTGCTCGGTTCGCAGAGCCACGTCACCTCGGATGTCTCCGCCGCCTCACCGATCGACTCGATCGGGAACTCGAGCTTCGGACCGATTCGCTCGATGGCCAGGAACTCGGCCTTGTGTTGGAGTGTCGCGATTTCGTACAGCGGGTACGTGGGAACGACGGCGGACGCCCGGGTGCTCGCTCCCAGGAACGCTTTTGCGATCAACAGGATGATCTCGTCGACACCGGCGCCCGGGACGATGTGTTCTGCGGTGGTTCCGAGGTATCGAGCCGCCGCCTCGCGCAGGGGGAGATATGAGGCACCGGGATACTCGTTCAGACTCCGTGCCATCGGGGCGACGATGTTCGGAGCCCAGTCGGTGGAGAACGGTGATGTGTTGTGGTCGAACCGGACGATCTGGTCGACAGGGATGCCGTACTTGGCGGCAATGTCTGCTGTCGTCGGCTGCCACTTGTACTTCGGTGCTGTCATCGGTTCCCGTCCAATCGCGCGGTGACCGAGTATGCATGCGCCTGGAGACCTTCCGCACCCGCGAGTGCTGTGATCGTGTCCGACAGACGCTCGAGGCCGGAGCGAGTGAGCGTTTGAACCTGGCGGTACGAACCGAAGTCCTCGACACTCAGCGGCCCGTACGACCGGGCGAGACCGCCGGTCGGGAGCACATGGTTCGCACCGGTCGCATAGTCACCCGCAGCCTCGGGCGACCACTCACCGACGAAGACCGACCCCGCATTCGGCACGGCATCGACGTCGGCATCTGCGGTAGCGGTGTGGAGTGAGAGGTGTTCCGGTGCCCAATCGTTTGCAAGCGACAGTGCTTGGGCCGTCGTGGCGCACACGACGATCGTCCCGTACTCGTTGAGGGCCGCAGTGATCGTGTCTGCCCGTGGCAGCGTGGGGAGTGCGCCCTCGATCTCGGCGATCAGACGGTCGGCGTACTCGCGCGTCGGGACCGTGACGAGTACGGCGGATTCCGCGCCGTGCTCGGCCTGGCACATTGCATCGGCGGCGACCGTCACGACATTCGCGGAGGCGTCGGCGACAATCGCTGCCTCGCTCGGCCCCGCGGGAAGGTCGATGCCACATGCCCCGAACACCGCCAGTTTCGCCGCCGTGACCCACGGACCGCCCGGGCCGACGATCTTGTCGACCCGCCCGATGCTCTCGGTGCCGTACGCGAGGGCACCGATCGCCTGTGCGCCTCCGACGGCGTAGACCTCGTCGATTCCGAGGACGCCCGCGGTGGCGAGGACGACCGGATTCACCGTGCCGTCTGGGCCAGCGGGTGTGGCGATACAGATTCGCTCGACACCGGCGATTTGCGCGGGGACTACTCCCATGATGACGCTCGACGGATACGCGGCTCGTCCGCCGGGCACGTACACGCCGACAGCACCGAGCGGGCTCCAGCGTCGCTCGACCCTGACACCCTCGGTCGGTTCTGCGATGCTCGCGGTCGGTGTCTGTTGCTCGTGGACGGCTCGGATGTTGGTCGATGCTGCCCGTATGGCAGCGAGTAGGTCTCCTGACAGGCTCGCCATGGCATCGGTGATCGCTCCCTGGTCGACGCGTATCCGGTCGCTGGACGGGCCGCCGCCGAAGCGGGCGGACGATTCACGGACCGCAGCGTCGCCGCCGACCTCGACGTCTCGGACGATGGCTGCGGCACCAGCGCGGATCTCGGCATCCGGGACCGCCGAGCGGGTGGTCAACCGGCGGTAGTCGTCGGATGAAAGGTCCGCCAGATCGACGGTCGTGATCTTGACGGTCATGCGAGCACCTGCTGGACAGGAAGGACGAGGATCCCGGTTGCACCCTCGGCCTTTACGGCAGGCAGCACCCGCCAGACATCCGACGCCTCGACGACGCTGTGGATGGCGACCATGTCCTGTGATGTGAGTGGCACGATCGTTGGCGACTCGATGCCGGGGATGATCTCTGCGATCGCATCGACGGAAGCTACTGGTGCGTTCATCACCACATACCGGCGATTCTTCGCCGCGACGGCCGATGTCAGCATCGTGACGACCATGTCCGCTTGGACGGTACGGGTCGTACCGGTCGCCTCGACGAGGACCGCAGAAGATTCCAACAGGGTGACGACCGGACGGAGCCCGTTGACCAACATCGTCGATCCGCTGGAAACAAGGTCGACGACGCCATCAGCGATGCCGAGTTTCGGGGCTACCTCGACGGAACCGCTCAGCGGCACCAGTTGGACATCGACGCCCTTCGAGTCGAAGAAGTCCCCGACAACCTTCGGGTGGGACGTCGCGATGCGCGACCCGTCGAAGTCCTCAACCGAGGCGATCGGCGACGCCTCGGGCACCGCAGCGATGAGCGAGCAGCGCCCGAACGCGAGGTCGAGCGCGACGTCGACCGCCCTTCCCTGCTCTCGTGTGATGTCGACGCCCGTGATCCCGAGGTCCGCGATGCCGTCGGCGACCATCTCGGGGATGTCCTTGGTGCGGACGAACAGCAGCTCGACCGGGGCATCGACGACAGGTACGGCGAGCGAGCGCTCGGTTCGCTCGAACCTGAAGCCCGCCTGTCGGAGGAGGTCGCACGACGGCTGTTCCATCCGTCCCTTGGAAGGCAGTGCGATCCGGAGTGGTTCTCTGTCCTGGCCTGTCATGTCGTCCTCTTCGTCGCGGATCGGTTGTTCGATGGGTCTTCGGTCTTGGAGGCTGGGGAGCCTTCACCGGTGTCGCTCAACATCCCGAGACGTTCGAGTGCCGTGCGATAGCCGCCGGTTCCATGCTTGAGCCATTGGGCGATCCTCGTGATGGTCGCCGTGCTGACGCCGGTCTCATCATGGATCGTGCGATACGGTGTGCCTTCGACGGGTGCACAGGTCACGGAAGAAGGCGGCGGCCTCATCACGATCGCCAAGTTCGAGGATCGTGTCCATGAGCGCGGCAGTTTGTTCCGTCCGCCAGTCCTCGTTCTGCTGTGATGGTGTGGTCACGTCGAACCTCCCTGCAGTGGGTATCGGTCGCGATCACCACTGTGTTAATGTATTAGCATGCTAACACACAAAAACACTATATGGCCAATCAGGCGGTCATCGCCATGGACCTGATCCCGGCGATCGACCTGCTGCAGGGTCGAGCCGTGCGGCTCTTGCGGGGGAGCTACGCATCGGTGACGGAGTATCACGCCGATCCGGTCGGCCTCGGGGCGGCATGGACGGACGCTGGCGTCGGCATCGTGCACGTCGTGGACCTCGACGCTGCCCGCGGGCGCAGTCCATCAATCGACGACATCGTGATCGGGCTCGCGGAGCGAGGCGTCCGGTGCCAGGTTGGTGGCGGCGTGCGAACCCCCGAAAGGGCTGTTGCTCTCATCGAAGCCGGTGCTGAGCGTGTCGTCGTCGGATCTGCTTTCGTCGATGCCGACGGTCCAGGTGAGGCGATCGCGGAGTCCGTCGGCGGGGACCGTGTGGTGGCGGCAATCGATGTACGAGACGGTCTCGCGGTCGGGCACGGCTGGATCAGCGGTGGTGTCCCGTTCGGGGACGTCGTAGCCCGGACCCTTGCCGCAGGGGTCGAACGGATGCTCGTCACGGGAATCGATGTGGATGGGACCATGGAGGGTCCTGATATCGCTCTGCTCGAAACGGTCGCAGCGACCGACCCGGCGGTCAAGGTGATTGCATCGGGTGGTGTCGGTTCACTGAGGCACATCCGCCGGCTGCGGGAGGGGCCTTCCGAGGCGGTCATCGTCGGGCGGGCGCTCTATGAGGGTCGATTCGGGATCAGGGAAGCGCTGGCGGCAGCCTCGGGCTGATCCGCGCCGTGGTCCGGATGCGTGCGCCCGGGACGTGAGTCCCTGACGCGAGAAGGGGTCGTGATCACTGTCACGACCCCTTTTCGCCTATCTCGTTCATCCATCTCGCTCGACTGTGTTGTCCGTCGAGCTGCGGAGCCCCCTGTCAGCCCTCTTCCCTGCGGCGGGAGAAGAACACGCCGAGCGTTCCAGCGGCAAGCAGCATCAGTGCGACCACGACGATG
>CAYTWC010000005.1:7594-20579 GCA_964441975.1 uncultured Acidimicrobiaceae bacterium
TCCGTATTGATACCTGTCACCGGCAGGGAGTCAGCCACGACGCCGAAGTCCGCAGTGAGCACCGAAGCGCCCTCGGGCAGGTCGATCGTGTACGACCCCGGTGTGGTGAACCGAAGCGGGTTCGTGCTCGAGTTCGGCACCGTGCTCAACGTGACCGATACGGTGTACACGCCGGTCGGGAGACCTGAGAACAGGTACTTGCCGTTCTCGTTGGTGTTCATCGTGAGGGTGGTCTGGACACCCGGCGTCACCGGATCAACGTCCTGTCCACTGGTGCCGACAAGGTTCACCGGTACACCGGCGATGCCGACTTCGTCTCCGTCCTGGACACCGTTGCCATTCGTGTCGTACCAGACGGTGTCGCCGATCGTCCCCGATGCCAGCACTTGTCCGACGCTTGCGCTGTCGCTGACTTCTGGGACCGCCTGGCCCGCAGTATCGGTTCCGCCAGCGGTTGCCGTGTTGGCAGCCGGCACGCCGTCGATCGAGCTGTCACAGGTGAAGGTCACGCTCTCGAGTGGTTGCAGCGATGTCTTGCCCGGTGCAATCGCCTCGAGCGCCGCTGAGAACTCCGTCACACAGGATGCTGCGTTCGGATCGAGCAGGTACAGGTCGTCGACGACATACTGCGACGGGTTCTCCACGGTGATCTGCCAGGTGACGGTCGCAGGGAAGGTTGTCCCCGACGGTAGGAACACCTGGTCTACGTAGTCGCCGGTCGCCGGGTCGTACACAAGCTTGTCGATCGCGAGCTCGCCACCCGAGCCGATGAGTATCTCGGCGCAGTCGTCATCACTGACGGCTTTGGTCGAGTCGTCACCGGACCCTGATGCGGTCACGACATCCACCTTCGTACCCGGTGTCGGGCAGTTGGCATCCGTCGCACTCGTCATCGACGATGAGACGACGATCGAGAATTGGCAGGTGAACTCACCGCCGGCCGCGATCGTGATCGTCGGATTCGTGTTGCACGTGTTCGATTCGAGTCCGGCCGCGATCGGGTTCGCGAGCAGATCGATGTCAGCGCCACCGATGTTCTCCGTCAGAGCATCGATCGTGATGGACTCGGCGTCGGAGTCGTTGGTGATGGTCACACCAAAGGTCACAGTGTCGCCATCGTTGATCTCGCCAGCCGTGATGACGGTCTTGTCGACCACGACCTCAGGGTCAGGATTGACCGTGATGTCGGCGCAGTCGTCATCGGACACAGCCTTGCCTGAGTCGTCGCCTGTCCCCGTCGCCTCGACGACGTCGACCTTTGCGTCCGGGTCGGGGCAGTTGGCGTCCGTCGCGCTCGACATGGTCGGCGAGACAACGATCGAGAACGAACAGTCGAACGATCCGCCGGCAGCGAGGACGATCGGTGTCGCATCGTTGCAGGTGTTGGATTGGAGGCCGACCGCGAGCCCGGGTGCGAGCAGGTCGATGTCGGCACCGCCGATGTTCTCAGTCAGTGTGTCGATCGTGATCGACTCCGTGTCCGAGTTGTTCGACAGCTCGACGTCGTAGAAGACTTCGTCACCGTCATAGAAGACGCCGGGATTCGCTACCGACTTGTCGACCTGGAGGGTCGGATCCGGGTTGATCGTCACCTCGGCGCAGTCGTCATCGGTCGACTGTGCTCCGGTCATGTCGCCCACGCCGATCGCTGTCACGACATCGATCTTGGTGTCAGGATCGCATCGGTCGTCCGTTGCCGATGTCATTCCTGACGAAACGACGATGGAGAACGTGCAGTCGGTGGAGCCGTTCGGAGCGACCGTGATCGGAAGACTGTTGTTGCAGGTGTTCATCTCGAGGCCGGCCGCGTCAGGAACGGCAAGCAGATCAATGTCCGACCCGCCGATGTTCTCCGTCAGCGACGTCACTGTCAGGAGCTCGTCATCGGAGCTGTTCGTGATCGTGACGTTGAATGTCGCGACATCGCCGTCGTACAGATCGCCTTGGGTTGCGAGCGTCTTCGTGACGCCGATGTCCGCCGGGTCGATCGGATCGAGGACTGCACAGATCGCGTACACGCTTTCGGTCGTGTTCGCAGGACCGCCATGCTTGATGAGGACGGAATCCTGTGCCGACCCGAGCGTCAGGACGTCAGGGAGTACTCCCTGGGCGTAGTCCTCGTTCCACGGGATGTCCGACGTCACACCGCTCGTCGTCCCATCGAAGTCGAGGTACCAGATCTCGGCCGTTTGGCCCGGATTGGATTCACCCTTGACCGAATGCGCGTCATACGACGCCCACAGGACGTTGTAGCTACCCGCCGGGATGCTCAATCCGTCGATCGGACCGACCTCGCTCGGGGAGCGGTCGGGCGCACCGAGCATGAACCCGCCATCGTTTTCGGGGTCCTCGCCGAAGATGTCGATGACGATTCCGTCGTCACTGTCGAATGGGCACACGAGGGTCGGGGTGTAGTGGGAGTCGTCCGTGTCGTCGACCGGTGGTTTGTTGAGGGGTGTCCCGACTGCGGTTGCGGTATTGGTGTGGAGCCAGTGGTCACGTGCGTACCACGAGATGCTTGAGGCTTCGCACTCGACCGACTCACCAGGGTCGAGGCTGAACGAACCGTTCCCGCCGGGACAGCTGATGGTTGCAAAGTCGTTGTTGTCGTCGGTGACCGTGACGTTGTACACCGTCAGCTGACCAGTGTTGGTCACGGTGTAGTTCCACGTGACGGCGTCACCGGCAGGGATCACGGGGCCGGGGGGCAGGTCGGCCTGCTCGCCGTTCGTGGTCTTCTCGACGTCGATGCTCGGAGCGCAGATCGTTCCGACGAGTGCTGGGAGGCTGTCTGTCAGGTCGGCGAAGCTCGTGACACTTCCCGTGTCAACGACGCTGTCGAGGCGCCCGAACGGCGTGACGGGGTCGCCCACGGTCGGAGTGCTCGTGAACGCTGATCCTGCCCCGATGCCGTAGACGGTTCCGAGGGTCTTCGACTTCAGAGCGTTCGCGCTGGTCATCGCAGCGGCCGTGGCCGCGTTCCAACCGCTCACATTGTCGGAATAGCTGTTCCCGATCGAGCGGTTCGGGTTTCCGTCCGTGATGAAGATCACTGCGTCGGCGGCGGTGAACTCGGTCGTCGCCTCGTTGAGTGCCGCGTCCCAGTTCGTGAACGAGTTCGAGCCGGTGTAGGCGCGGTAGCCGGTTCCACCGACGTTGTTCATGTAGTCGGGGAGCGTGGAGCTGCCGACCGATGTGTAGGGAACATCCGCACTCGCAGGCACGCCGAAGCGGACGATGCCGACGCGAGAAGCCGCGGCGACGCTGTTGAGTTCGGTCACAAAGGCGTTGACGCCGTCACGGACAGCGTTGATCCCTGCATTCGAGTTGCTTGTCATCGATCCCGAGGCATCGAGGACCATGATCACGTCGACGCCGCATGAGTCGACTGCGGCCTCGGCGTTCGGCGTGACACCCGGAAGTGCGACCGGAATGGCCACGACGAGTGTGAACGCCATGAGTATGGCGGAAATGGCCGAAATTGCGTGTCGAGCGGGCCCGTATCCGAGCACCCTTGTTCCAGGCATGTGCCTTCCTATCCCTTGTTGTCACGAGGTTCCCGCCTCGTGGTCGTGACCAAGCCCTTGGTCACGAACAGTTCAATCCCGCCCCGGAAGCCCATCCGGCACGACATTTCCAGCTCGTTGCATTGAATCGCGAACGCCGCACGGCCTCCATGGGTCGCACGTCCTATCGCGTCTTTGACTCCACCCTATCGCCACGCACCGTGGTCAACAATGGTCAATCTGTGGTCGCCCGACTTGTCTAGTCACGGCGTACGGCGGGACGGGTACCACTATCTTCGTCCGTATGGCAGCACCGACCTTCGACGATTTCGAATCACTCGGCATTCGCGCCGGCACCGTGGTGCGGTGTGAGCCGAATGCCGGTGCCCGCGATCCGGCGCTGTGCTTGTGGATCGATCTCGGTCAGGGTGAGGTGGTCCAGTCATCCGCGAAGATCACGGATCGGTATCAGCCCGAGGCGTTGGTCGGCACCCAGGTCATCGTTGTGACCGGCTTCGAGCCAATGCGTGTCGGTGGCTTCCGTTCGGACGTCCTCGTGCTCGGGGTCCTCACGGACGACGGTGTCGTCCTGCTCAGACCGGACACTTCGGTCGATCCCGGTGCTCCTGTCGCCTGAAGACCGTGGATGTCAGGGATCGGTGACGCCGGGAGGGTGAGCGACCCCGACACGGCGACGAGTTCGGCGTCACCTCCGGTCAGCCAATTCCAGATGAGTATTGCTTCGTCGAGTTCCGCCATCGAAGTCGGTAGGGCATTGCGAGCGCGTGGTGCCGTCGGCAGCGGAGCCTGAGAACCGGTGGGGTACGACGTCGCGAGCCGTCCGGCATCTATCACGAACGTCGAGCCGGAAGCGTCGCACGCTTCGATGACGCCAGCGTCTCCGAGCGCATCCCACACACGTCGTTCGTGGATCGCACGGGCGAGTCCGGTCCAGCGATCCCGGACCGCAGCGGCGTCTTCGAAACGATGGTGTCGCGCGAACAGGTGCATCTTTCGGCCGATCCCGTCGAAGACCGACTGTGGGTCGCCATCCATCGCACGGAGGACGTCGGCGACTATCGCCGTGTAGGACCCGTCCGATCCACCGTCGCACGGGCAGACCGACATCCCGAGCTCGCCGTATCGCTCACCTTTGCACGGGGAGCCGCAGCGCCGGATCTTCGTACCGTCCCAGAGGGCGTGCATCACTTGTTCTGCGGCTCGTCGGGATCGGAACGGTCCCAGCTCGGCGATGCCGTCCCCCGGTTTCCGCGCGAGGACGAGCCGGGGGTACTTTTCGTCGCTCAGCCGTACCCAATGGAGCGACTTCGGCGGCTTCGACCGCTTGTTGTAGATCGGTCTCGCCTCGTCGATGCGCCGGATCTCGACGATCGACGCTTCGAAAGCGCTCGACGTGGTCCGGTGACGAATTGTCGTCAGCTCGCGAAGCATGTCGTCGACCTTGCGCCGCGTGTCCCCCGCAAAGTACGAGCGGACCCGCGCGCGCAGATTCGTCGCCTTGCCGACGTAGATGACGGATCCTGTCGCATCGAGAAACTCGTACACCCCGGGGCGCCGCGGCAGGTCCTCGGTGAGGTCGAGTTTCCCGATCGCCCGGGACCCCTTGATCGAAGGCAAGGAGAGGAGGTCGTCGAGGTGGGTCACCCCGATCGACCCGGCTCGTTCGAGCAGGCACCAGAACACGTGCGCGGTCGCCACGGCGTCATCGAGCGCTCTGTGGGTCGGCGAGGTCGGGGACCGAAAATGGGCGGCAAGGCTTGAGAGCCGCAGGTTCCGCACCTCTTGCTGCACGAGCCTGCGGGCGAGACGGAGCGTGTCGGTGGACTTGTGTGGCAGACGACCGTATCCGAGGCGCAGCGAAGCGGCATTCAGGAATGAGATGTCGAACGACACATTGTGTCCGACGATCACGGCGTCGCCGAGGAACTCGAGGAACGAGGGGAGTGCTTCGCCGATCATGGGCGCATCGATCACCATGGCTTGCGTGATGCCGGTGATCACGGTTATCTGGGGCGGGATCGGTAGTCCGGGATTGACGAGTGTCTGGAATCGGCCGGTCTCGATTCCTCTTTCGAATTTCACTGCCCCGATTTCGGTGATCTGGGATACATCTGGACCGACACCGGTGGTCTCGAGGTCGAGAACACAGAACGGCACCTCCGCGAGAGGTGTGCCCAGATCGGTGAACGAACGCTGGCCGACGACAGTCACCCACCCACCCTAATCGAACATACGTTCGACTATGGGGATTTCGGTATCACGGCACGGATCAGCGGTACATTGGCCCGGTGGAGGAGGTTCGCATGGAATTGACGGGGCAGGTGTGGTTCAGATTTGCTTCGCAACCCGTGTGGACGTTCTACCGGTTCGTCCGCTCGGTAGCGGAGACCGGAGGCACGGTCGCGCTCGAGTGGGTCCCCCTGCCCGATGACAGCGAACAGCTGGCGATGCACGCGTTTCTTTCCCTGGACGACCCCGTCCTTCGGGGTCGGTTCCTCCACGCCATGCTCGGGCTCGTCCACCTCGAGGGAAAGGACCCGGGTGAAGCCGTCACTGTCGCGGCGGCAGCAGCTGCCGCGGAGGTCGCAATCGAAGCGGAACCCGCGGATCGATCCCGACTCGACGAGGTCGGTCGCGTTGCGACCGATCTGGGGGTCACGGACGTGCCGTCGCTGTATCGCCTCGGAACACCGCTGCAGATCGTGTTGACACCGGCTGCCGTGATGGATGATCCCACTGCGACCCTGCGTACCATCCTCGATGCAGCGGCGAACGACGGCATTTGGGAGCTACGAAAACCGTGACACTGTATCGATGTGAGCAATGCGGGAACCGGACCCGGTTCGATGTGTACGACACTGTCTCGAGAAAACGTTATGAACACGCCGACCTCGGTGGCGACGTGGTCATCGAGGAGGAAACGATCGTCGAGCGCACGATCGAGAAGGTCGTGTGCCGGTGGTGTGACTCGCCCGATCAGGTCGTCGAGGTCGCAACCGAGCGCTGACGCGTTGCTTCTGCGAGGGCGATCGCAGCAGACACCGAAGCGTTGAGCGAATCAGCCGATCCGATCATCGGGATCGTGCCACCGACACCTACCTCGTTCCATCGCTCGGACACACCTGCGTGTTCAGCACCGATCACGATCGATGTCGGTCGCGTCAAGTCGAGGTCCCACACGGTCACACCGGCATCGGGTCGCAGCACGACCACACTCGTGTTCGCCTCACACCACGCTAGTGCGTCGACCCCGTCGACGGAGGCGGTCGGTCCAGCAAAGAGTGATCCTTGGGCTGACCGGATCACGTTCGGGTTCACCAGGTCCGTTCCGAGGTCGGAACCCAGGAAAGCAGCGCCCAGTGCGTCCGTCGTGCGGAGGATGGCACCGATGTTGCCCGGTTTCTCGACTCCGTCGGCGACGAGCACCAAGGCAGGGGATGGCGGTCGGAACACGTCGAGGTCTGCCCGCGGTGATTCTGCAACGACTGCGACCCCATCCGGATTCGCACGACGCGAGATCTTCCGGAACACGTGTTCGGACACCGTGACCGCCCCGGCGGGAACCTCGGGCCCAGCGAGACCGACGCACCAGATCATCTCGCGTATCGAAGTGAATGAGGCGACTCGTTCAGCCTCGCGGGAACCCTCGACGAGGAAAGCGCCGGTCGCGTCGCGCTCGGAACGTTTGTCGAGAGCGACCCACGACTTCACACGGGGATTGCTGACGCTGGTTATGTCGAGCTGGGACACGGGTGCGTACCTTGATCGTCGGTGGCTTGTCGTGAACGACGGTAACCACCTTCGGCATCGTCAGTACCGTGATGGGATGCCGACAGCTCATATCGAAATCCCGGGACCGTTCGCTCTCGACCTGACCACCCGTGGGCTCGGAGTCGGTCGGTGGTCGTCGAATGCATGGTGGTGGGCGACGCACACGTCATCAGGGCCCGCCACGATCAGGCTTGAAGCCGACGCGAGGACCGTTGTTGCGACGACATGGGGGCATGGGGCGGACGACCTCATCGACCGGCTCCCGTCGCTGGTCGGGCATGACGACGCGGGTCGTGATGCGGGCACATGGGACGAATTGAAAGACCTGGCAGCGAATACGATCGGTTTACGGCTCGGATCGAACCGTGCGGCATACGAAACCGTTGCAACGACGGTGATCGGCCAACTGGTGACGACCAAAGAGGCGAAGTCTTCGCTTCGTCGCCTCAGTGCTGCGCTCGGTGGATCGGCACCTGGTCCGAACGCCGACCTCCTGATGTTCCCGTCGTCTCATGTCCTCGCACGGCTCTCATACGAAGAGCTCCACCGATTCGGCATCGAGCGGAAGCGTGCAGCGACGCTCGTCGAGGTCGCACGACGGGCAGGGAGGATCGAGGAGATCCTGACAATGGCCAGGGCTGACGCTGAGGCGAGGTTGCTCGCCGTCCGCGGCGTCGGACCGTGGACGGTCGGGGCCGCGATGGGTGCTGCGTGGGGGGACGCTGATGCGGTGCCGATCGGGGACTTCCACCTGCCCAACACCGTCGCCTGGGCGCTCGCCCGCGAACCGCGGGCTGATGACGACCGTATGTTGGAGCTGCTCGAGCCGTATCGACCCCATCGACGGCGCGTGCTGTTGATGATCAAGTTCTCCGGGATCCGTGCTCCTCGCTACGGACCCAAGTCGCCGACCAGGGATCACCTGTGATCCCTCCTGCGATTGGAACGTGTGGGTTGTCGAGGAAGCCGCGCCGCTAGTACAGCTCGTACTTTCCTGCGACCAGGCGGTCTGTCACGTTGGCCCAATCGCCGAAGCAGTCGTCGACGATGCGCTCGACGGTTTCGGGGTCGGGCGAATTCGTGGTTTCGATGTGCACGGTCTGGGGCTGGGTCACGGGGTGCCCGATCGACGACAGGAGCCGAACGGTCGCTTCGGAGGCGTCGGTCTCCGAGATCAGCCGTTGGGTGATGTCGTACCCGATGGCGTGGTAGGTCTTGCCGACGTGGGCCGCAGGGTTCTTGCCTGCGGCGGCTTCGAGGCTCATCGGTCGATACGGCGTTATCAGTCCACCGAATCGGTTGCCACGGCCGACCTGTCCGTCGTCGCCAGCCTCAGCGGAGGTCCCGGACAGGGTCAGATACACAGAGTCATCCTGATCTGCCTGATTGACATCGACGTCGACCGTGCGTCCGGCCAGCCCCGAAGCGAGGTCGGTGACATCGCCGCGGACCTGGTCGATCACGGCATCATACGCACCGCGATCGGCCACCTTCTCTGCCATCACCGGGCATGCAACGGTCACTTTGATGTCTTCGCCGACCCGTGCACCCATCACCTTGATGTCGCGACCGACGGGATGCTCGGCCCGATAGTCGGGATCGTTGAGTGAAGTCTCGACGGCATGGACGATCGACTCGACGGTCGAACGTGGCATCGACACCGCAGCAAACGATGTGTCGTTCGCCAACGGTGCAACCGACTCCGCGTGGACAACGGCTGCAAGATCCTCGGAGCTTTCGTTGAGCCACACCTCGACGGTGAACGCATCTGGATCGGCATCAGGCAAGAGCTCGAGTAGGCGTTTGTGATACCGGTGGGCGAGTTCGTCGACATCGGGCTTCCAGTCGAATGCAAAGGACGCCTTCCCGACGAGCACGAGACGCGACGGCTTCACATGTTTGCCGCCACCGAATCCGACATCGACGGCACCCGCGGCAAGTATCGCCTTGTCGACGTTGAAGTGCCTGACTGCACCGGTGTTCTGGACGTACTCGGTCGCCAGATGGCACGCGAGTTCCTCGGCAAGACGGTCACAGATCGTGTCGGGGTGCCCGAGACCCTTCCGCTCGACGAACTCGACTTCGGGGGCGTACGGGCTTCGGTGGGTAAGCGAGATCTTCATGCGCAGGCATCGTAGCCCCGATTGTGTTCCCTCAACCCGTCGCGGACGCGTGAGTGGCTGCAGTACCGTGGAACCATGGACCAGTTCACTCAGGCAATACACGCAGATGCAGGCATCGCAGAGGGAGCCGATGTCGCTCCCGCCATCAGACCCTCGACCACATTCCGGGAGGGTACCGGCCGTCGCTATCGGCGTACGAGCCACGAGACCACGGAGCGTTTCGAGGCTGTCCTCGGTGCCCTCGAGGGAGGTCATGCTGTTTGCTACAGCAGTGGCATGGCCGCAGCATCGGCGCTCTTGGACTTCCTGCGACCGCAGAATGTCGCGGTCGGCGAGGTCTATCACATGGTCTCCGCCCTGGTCGCCGACCGCGCACGGCGCGGGGATCTGTCCCTCCGTGACGAGAGCGAACTGGGTGACGGGGATCTGCACTGGGTCGAGTCGCCCTCGAATCCGAAATGCGTCGTGACGGACATCGAGGCGGTCTCGGAGCGCAATCGGGGGAGCGGGGTGACGACCGTCGTGGACTCGACCTTCGCAACGCCCATCTTCTCGAATCCGCTCGACCAGGGGGCTGATGTCGTGATGCATTCGGTGACGAAGGCGATCAGCGGGCACTCCGATGCACAGGCGGGAGCCCTCGTCGTTGCGGACCCTGACGTGGCGACGCAGCTCCGGTCGCACCGCGAGATGACGGGCGCCGTGCCCGGCTCGCTCGATGTGTGGCTGGCGCTGAGGGGCATACGGACTCTTCCCCTCCGTGCCAGCCGAGCCGCCGCGACCGCAGCCGAGATCGCGACCTGGGCTCTCGGCGAAGGGCTGACCACGTACTACCCCGGTCTGGCGAGTCATCCGACCCACGACGTCGCTGCGAGGTCGATGTCGGGTTTCGGGTCGATGTTGGCAGTCGATGTCGGATCGTTCGAACGCGCCGCCGAACTCGTCGAACGTGTAGCGCTGTTTGCAAACGCGACATCGCTCGGTGGGGTCGAGTCGCTCATCGAGCATCGGATCGTGTCCGACCCGAACGTCGATCCTGGTCTCGTCCGTTTGTCGATCGGACTGGAGGACCCTGCCGAACTGATCGCTGACCTCGCGGCTGCGCTCTGAACGTCCCGGTGCCGAGGCACGACTTAGCCCCAGCGGCCCCACTTCACGATGTCTTCTCGCGACCGCCAGCCGCGTTTGAGACTTCCTGACCTTCGATCCGTGGCGGGGTGCCCGATCGTGCAGATCCCGACGATCGACACCGATGCCGGGATGCCGAGCGTGTCGTGGAGTCCTTCGAAAGCCTGGGCACCGAGGAAACCGGCGGCGAGTCCTTCGTCGACAGCCGCGTACAGGATTGCCATCATCGACGCTCCGGCGTCGACCCACCAGAACGGCACGTCCCAATCCGCCTCAGTTGACGGCTCACCTCCGTCTCCTGCCTTGTCCGGTTCGGAATACCGCTCGAGGTACGCGTGCTTGTCGACGCAGACCACGATGTGGACCGGTGCCTTCGAGATCCACGGATCGAACCCTTCAGCGACGTAGTGCTGCTCGCCACCCGCGTCTGCGACGGCTGCGCGCCCGACGGGGTCCGTCACGACGACGAAGCGCTGACCTTGGCTGAAGCCGGCAGACGGCGCTCTCACAGCCGCTTCGAGAATGCGTTCGATTGCCGCATCCGGGACCTCGTCGTCCGTGTAGTTGCGCACCATCCGTCTGCGTCGGACGACGTCCCGAAACTCCATTTCACACCCTCTCGAGCGCCGTGACGGTGTCCTCGATCGCCGCCTTTGCGTCTGCGAAGAACATCATCGTCTTGTCCATGTAGAAGAGCGGGTTGTCGATGCCTGCGAACCCCGGTGACAGACTTCGTTTGACGACGATGACCGTCGAAGCCTCGTCGACGTTGAGAATCGGCATACCGTAGATCGGACTGGTTTCGTCGAGGCGAGCGCTCGGGTTGACGACATCGTTGGCACCAACGATCAGGACGACATCCGTGCGGTCGAACTTCGGATTCGCTTGGTCGAGATCGATCAGTTTGTCATACGACACATCAGCTTCTGCGAGGAGGACATTCATGTGACCAGGCATCCTCCCCGCAACCGGATGGATGGCGAACTCGACATCGATGCCGCGTTGACCCAGCGCCGTGGCCAGATCCCTGACTGCGTACTGTGCCTGGGCGACAGCCAGACCGTACCCGGGGACGACGATGACGCGAGAGGCGTAGGCGAGGGCGATGGCAGCATCGTCCGCCGTTGCGCTGCGTACCGGTCTTGTCCCGATGTCGTCCGCGGTGGCTCCACCTCCGAACCCGGAGAACAGGATGTTGCCGAGGGACCGGTTCATTGCGACCGACATCTCGACGGTGAGGATCATCCCTGCGGCTCCGACGAGCGCGCCTCCGACGATGAGCGCCTGGTTGCTGATGACGAAGCCGGCCATCGCCGCTGCGATACCGGACAGCGAGTTCAGGAGTGAAATGACGACCGGCATATCGGCTCCACCGATGCCCATGACCGCAACCACCCCGAGCACTGCGGCGATGCCCGCCGCAACCCAGTACGCAGCCGGTTCACCGGTCGCGACCGCCAGGACTCCGACCGCGATCGCGGAAGCGGCGAGGAGTGCGTTGGTGACGACGCCGCCGACCTTGATCGGTCGACCCGTCACGATGCCCTGGAGTTTGCCGAACGCGACGAACGAACCGGTCAGTGTGACCGAACCGATGACGAGCGAAAGTACTGTTGTCACCGCCGTCTCGGTCGCGAGGTCGCCGCTCGCTGCAACGACCGCGGCTGCAGCGACGAGTGCGGATGCACCACCACCGAAACCGTTGAAGGCGGCCACGAGTTCCGGCATCGACGTCATCTTCACCCTGATGGCGAGGACCGCACCGACGATGGCACCGGCAACGATTCCTCCGACGACGATTCCCCACGCCATCTCGGCGTCCTCGACGACGAGGTCGATGACGACGACGACCGTCGCCACGAGCATGCCGATCGCGGCGAGTTGATTGCCCCTTCGGGCGGTTCGTGGCGAGGTGAGGCCCTTCAAACCGAGAATGAACAGGACTCCGGCCCCGAGGTACGCGAGCTCGGTCATTTGGGCGGTCCTGGGAGCTTCTTGAACATCTCAAGCATCCGGTCTGTGACGAGGAACCCGCCGACGACGTTGATCGTGGCAAACATCACTGCGAGGAATCCGAGAACACCCGCGACCCATCCCGTGCCTGTTGCCGCCGCGATGATGGCCCCGACGATCGTGATGCCTGAGATTGCATTCGCGCCTGACATGAGGGGTGTGTGGAGCGTCGGAGGTACCCGGCGGATGATCTCGAAACCGACGAACGATGCGAGAACGAACGCAACGATCGATTGGATGAACACGTCACTCATGAAGTGCCCCTTCGGTGACCACCATCGGTCCGACGACCGGATCGTCGACATCGAGCACGATGCCCTCGTCGGTGACGAGACGCTTCACGACCTCGAGGATGTTGCGGGCGTACATGCGTGATGCGTCGGACGAAACAGCTGATGCGAGATCGGTCGGGCCATGGATCCG
>CAYTWC010000005.1:20589-23735 GCA_964441975.1 uncultured Acidimicrobiaceae bacterium
CCGCGGCGTCGATCGCAGCATTCGTGGCGCCCGTCGGGTATGGAGCCCTCGACGTTGCCACCCGAGCCGGCTGCCATGTCGATGATGACGGAGCCCGCCATCATGGCCCCCACCATCGATGTGTCGACGAGGCGGGGTGCAGCTCGTCCTGGGACCTGGGCAGTGGTGATGACGAGATCCGATTCGGCGACCGAGGCAGCGAGGATCCGGCGCTGCTCAGCCATTTCCTCCTCGCCGATTGCTCTGGCGTAGCCGCCAGCGTCCATCGTCATGGTCGGAGCGTCGACGAAGGTCGCACCGAGGCTCTCGACCTGTTCCCGCGTCTCAGGACGGATGTCGTACGCCGACACGACGCCTCCGAGCCGCTTTGCCGTTGCAATGGCCTGGAGTCCCGCAACGCCCACTCCGAGCACCAACACCCTTGCCGGCGGAACAGTACCTGCCGCCGTGACGAGCATCGGGAGGAACTTCGGCAGTTCCCGAGCACCGAGAAGCACGGCTGCATATCCGGCGGCAGTCGCCTGTGATGACAGGGCGTCCATCGCTTGTGCCAGCGTGGTTCGCGGTACCGCCTCCATAGCGAGCGGGGTGACGCCCTTGGCAATCGCTGACTCCAGCACCGCAGCGTGTTCGGTGGCGTCGATCAGGCCGACGACAATCGACCCCTCGGGAAGGAGGGCCAAGTCCGCGGCATCGATCGGTCCGACAGTGGCGAGGATGTCGATGGAGTCTGCTCGGTCGAGAGATTCGACGATGGTCGCACCTGCGGATCGGAACGCGTCGTCGGGAACGCCTGCCGTGAGCCCAGCGCCGCTTTCGATACTCACCGTGAAACCGAGGGCGACGAGGGAGGCCACGGATTGCGGGGTCGCAGCCACTCTGCGCTCGTTCGGTGCTCGTTCTGTCCGGATACCCAGATGCATCGAACGCGACCGTACCGTCGTCGTCAACGCTGTGCGTCGGCGATCGCGGCCCTGATGGCGGTGAGGCTGCCCTCGTCCACGTCGACGAGCGGTGGTCGGAGGACCCCCGCCGATCGGCCGATGACTCGGGCGGCCGCCTTTGTCCCTGCCACACCGTGCTGTTCGACGATCGCTGTCATCGCGGTAAGCGCGGCTTGGGCCTCGGCGTCGGTGTCCACCGCCTTCGAGACAAGGTCGAACGCGTAGTTGGCGCTTGCGGTGATCGCCCCATGAGCTCCGTTCGTCACCGACGACAGAAGGGCACGCGATGCACCCGCATACACCACAAGACCTGCCGCAATGGCATCCACGAGTTCCAGGATCCGTGGCGGGTCACCGCCGCTGTCCTTCACGCCGACGATGTTCGGGTGGACAGCGAGGCGGGTGATCGACTCGGTGGGTAGGACATAGCCGGTGACACGGGGGACCGTGTACAGGAACACGGGGACTGGTGACACATCGGCGATCTGTCGGTAGAAACGTTCAACCGCCGCGTCGTTCCCACGCACCAACGTTCCCGGCGTTGCGACGAGCACCGCGTCCGCTCCGCCGGCTGTCGCCTCGCTCACCTGATCGCGTGCTTGACGGACCGATTCGGCGTTGATGCCGCACATCACGAAGCCCTGCGGCGCGGACGCCCTGGTGGTCGCGACGAGGTCGTGGCGTTCGCCTCGGTCCAGGTACGGACCCTCGCCTGTCGAGCCGGCAACGACGATTCCTCGTGATCCCTCGGCCGACACGGCTTCGACGTTGCGTGCATGGGCATCGCGGTCGAACTCACCGTCCTCATCGAACGGAGTGATGATCGCGGGCATGACCCGTGGAAAGGCAGTCATGCGTCGTAGGTCCCTGATGTCGTCGAGCCACCGTGGCCGGTCCAGTCGGTGTGGAACCATTCGCCGCGGGGGCGATCGACACGTTCGTAGGTGTGTGCCCCGAAATAGTCGCGTTGTGCCTGGATCAGGTTGGCCGGTCCCCTCGGAGCGCGGTAGCCATCGAAGAACGCGAGAGCAGACGAGTACGCCGGCACCGCAATACCCGCCGTCGCCGCTCTCGCGACCGTTCGGCGGAGTCCGGGGAGTGCGGCGGCGACCTCGGCGGCGAAATAGTCGTCGACGAGCAGGTTCGGGAGTTCGGGGTCCGACCGATAGGCCGCTGTGATGTTCCCGAGGACCCGTGATCGGATGATGCACCCGGCTCGCCACAACCCCGCGATCAATCCTGCATCGAGATCCCATCCGTATTCGTGGCTTGCGGCGCGGATCAGCATGAAGCCCTGGGCGTAGGAGATGATCTTGGAGGCGTAGAGCGCGTCGTGGAGGTCGTCGACGACCTGCGAAGGATCGTCGCTGATCGGCGTCACCGCCGAACCGAGCGTCGTTGCTGCGGCGACTCGCTCTTCTTTGAGCGCCGAGACCATCCGTGCGTAGACGGACTCACCGACAAGCGTGACGGGCATGCCTTCTTCCATGGAGGCGACCACCGTCCACTTCCCCGTGCCCTTCTGGCCCGCGGCATCGAGTACGAGGTCGACGGTCGGCGTCCCATCGGTGGTGTGTCCGAGGATGTCGGCGGTGATGTCGATCAGATACGAATCGAGTTCGCCTTCGCTCCACGACGCAAATCGCTGTTGGATCGCGTCTGCGGACATGCCGAGTCCTCGGGTCATCATGTCATACGCCTCGGCGATGACCTGCATGTCCCCGTACTCGATCCCGTTGTGCACACTCTGGCCGTCGTCACCGGCGCCTCCTGTGCCGACCCAGTCGGCACACGGTTCGTCCTCGTATCGGGCGGCGATCGATCGGAGCAGAGGGCCGATCCGCGGCCATGCAT
This sequence comes from uncultured Acidimicrobiaceae bacterium, assembly GCA_964441975.1. Taxonomy (GTDB): domain Bacteria; phylum Actinomycetota; class Acidimicrobiia; order Spongiisociales; family UBA5794; genus UBA5794. The sequence goes on from CAYTWC010000005.1 coordinate 23,388, forward strand.
CCGGATTCCCGCCGGGCATGATCGATGGGCCGTGACGTGCGCCGTCTTCTCCACCGGAGATCCCTGCACCGACGAACAGGATGCCCTCGGCACCAAGGTCTTCGCAGCGACGCTCGCTGTCGGTGTACAGGGAGTTCCCACCGTCGATGATGATGTCGCCTTCGGACAGCAGAGGCAGGAGCGCATCGATCTGGCTGTCGACAGGTGCCCCCGCCTTGATCATGAGCAAGATGCAGCGTGGTTGCGCGAGCGATTCGACGAACTCCTCCAGGGTGTGTGATCCCACAATCGACATGCCGGACGCGGCACCGTCGAGGAATTCGTCCGTCCGTGCAGCGGTTCGATTGT
>CAYTWC010000006.1:0-23068 GCA_964441975.1 uncultured Acidimicrobiaceae bacterium
CACGACCTCTCTCCAGGTGCTCTTCACGGACGGCGACTCGGATTTCTGGACGGGCGGCGTCGAGCACTTCTTCAGTTTCTACTACTTCGACGGTTCCGACCCGACTGGTGTGACCACGACCGAAGGCATCGGCATCGGGTCGTCTGTCGGCGACCTCCGGGCGACGTACGGAGGACCCGACTTCGTGCTCGAAGAGGCGTTCTTCGATCCCTCACAAGGATTCTGGTCATACCGGCAGGCCGCCTGGACAGGGCTGTGGGGATTCACCACGGGGCTGACGGATGCGTTCGTCGTCACGTCCATCAACGGTGGGCAGGGATGCGGAGAGTGAGTATCAGGAACCAAGAAGCAAGAAGCAAGATCCAAAGACACGACGGGCTGGAGACGGTATGAAGCGATTCACATTGATTGTTGTGTTGGGCCTCACGCTTGCTGCGTGCGGCGGCGGTGCCGACGAGACAACGACCACCACCGCGGACGATGGAGCCGCGACCACCACCACGACGGGCGGTGGCGTCACCACGACGGCCGGTGCTGCCGAGGAAACAACGACCTCCCTTGCGGCGAGCGGGAGCGGTACCGACGACTCGTGTCTTGAAGGCACATGGACCCTCGACGGCCAGTCATTCTTCGACGAGATCATGGCCGGGATGACAGCCGAGGAGCTGCAGGGTGGAACCTTCGAATACGTGGGCGGCGCCTACCAGGTCGTCATCGGTGCCGACGGGACGTTCGTCGACCGTCGCGTGGACTGGCACTTCAAGGTGACCTCGCCTGCAGGGGAGCTCGATCTCATCATCAATCATGAGCGCACCGGCGAGTGGTTCGCCGAGGGTGGCGTCATCAACGTCACCTTGCCGGGCGATGTGCCTGTCGAGCAGGAGATCCTGATCGACGGAGAACCGTTCGAATTCCCCGGCGGAGCCTTGCCGTTCTCACCACCGGCTGTCGAATGGGTGCCCTCGGAATATATGTGCGACAGCGACACCCTCACGGTGACATTCGACGAATTCACGTCCGTATGGATCCGCTCGTGATCCCAGCGAGCCAGCGTCGTTGGCGACACGGGTAAGATCGGAAGAAGCGGGTCGTTGCACGAACTGGTCAACGATGTGGCCGTGAACGAGTCGACGGGGAGTTCATGTATATGAAACGAATGCTGATTGCCGCGCTTTGTGTGTTGTGGGTGGTGACTGCCTGTTCGTCGCCGAGTGAGATCGCGAGCGAGCAGATTCTTGAGAACATCGAAGGCGTTGACGATGTCAACATCGATGCTGATACGGGCGAGATCAAGCTTGAGACAGAGGATGGCTCGTTTTCATTCGGCGGGGGCGAGATCCCCGAGGATCTCGAGATCGCTGTTCCCGATGGAGGGGACGTACTTGTCACGCTTGACTCTCCTGACGGGATATCGGTGTCACTTGAGTACGACATCAACAGTTTCGACTCGGTGGTTGAGTTCTATGCCGGATGGGTCGCAGCTGACTCAGGGGAGTGGAATCATTCCTCATCCACCTTCAATTCCGATGGTGGAGAGACCATCACGGCAGAGACGTGGCTCGGTGATGGACGTTCGATCCATGTGACCAGCTGTCCATCGTCCGTCGACACGTCCGGTGACGTTCGGGGGACATGTGTGTCCCTGATCCAGGAGAAATAGGGAAGCACCACGTTTCGTCTACCAATACGGAACACGCCCCTATACACTTGCGCAGTCAGCTCTCCGGAGCTGTGATTTGTTGTGAACAGACGACATCGTCGATATCGGTGACCGTCGAGCATCCACACCCGGTCTTTCGGGTTCCGCTCGGCCAGCGCCGGAGTAGATGTCAATCACACAGAACCCATGGCGGGTCCTGCGTGCTTGGCGCCGACGAATGTCCCGACCGAGTACCGAGGCAGGAATACCAGCATGAAAGTCAGAGCCTCAGCGAAGAAGATGTGCGACAACTGTCGCATCATCCGTAGGCACGGCAGTGTCTGGGTTATCTGTCAGAACCCGCGCCACAAGCAGCGTCAGGGGTAAGGATCAATGGCACGAATCGGCGGAGTAGACCTCCCACGAGACAAACGAATCGAGATCGGACTCACGTATGTGTACGGTGTCGGTCGTTCCAGCGCTCGCACCATCCTCGGTGCGACGGACATCGATATGGACACCAAGGTCAGGGATCTGACCGACGCCGAGGTCCTCAAGATCCGGCAGTTCATCGATTCCAACTACAAGATTGAAGGAGATCTTCGCCGTGATGTCGCACAGAACATCAAGCGCAAGATCGAGATCGGTTGCTACCAGGGTCTCCGCCATCGTCGCGGTCTTCCCGTGCGCGGTCAGCGGACCCACACGAATGCGCGCACCCGCAAGGGCAAGCGTGTAGCGATCGCCGGCAAGAAGAAGGTCACGAAGTAATGACCACCGAGTCACAGCCACAGGTCGAGGCACAGCCCGACATGCAGACCGACGATCTCGGGGCGGCTGCCGCACCGAGGCGCCGCCGCAACAAGCGGACGATCTCCCATGGTCAGGTCCACATCAAGGCAAGCTTCAACAACACGATCCTCACCATCACCGATCAGGACGGCAAGGTCGCCGCGTGGACGTCAGGCGGATCCGTCGGTTTCAAGGGTTCGCGCAAATCGACCCCGTACGCCGCCCAGGTTGCCGCCGAACAGGCTGCGCGCAAGGCGGGCGAGATGGGAATCCGGAAGCTTGACGTGATCGTCCGCGGATCGGGTTCCGGCCGAGAGACGGCGATCAGGACACTCCAGAACATGGGCATCGAGATCACCGGCATCAAGGATGTCACTCCCGTGCCACACAACGGCTGCAGGCCCAAGAAGCGGAAGGGTCGTTAGTCATGGCTCGTTACACAGGACCGAGGACGAAGGTCAGCCGACGCGCCCGCCAACTCCTCGACGAGAACAAGGCCAAGTACTACGACCGCAGACCGTACCCACCGGGTCAGCACGGTCGGGGACGCATCCGCGAGTCGCAGTACCAGATCCAGCTCCGCGAGAAGCAGAAGCTGAAGTTCATGTACGGCGTTCTCGAGAAGCAGTTCCGCAAGTACTACAAGAACGCTGCGAAGAAGACCGGGATCACTGGTACCAACCTGTTGGTGATCCTTGAAACACGACTTGACAATGTCGTGTATCGAGCAGGGTTTGCGAGCACGAGGCCACAGGCAAGACAGCTCGTCAACCACTCACATTTCCTTGTCAACGACCGCAAGGTCGACATCCCGTCGTACGAGGTTCGCCCCGGCGACGTGGTGACGATCAAGGAACGTAGCAAGGAGATCCTTCCGATTCAGCACGCCATCGACACCGTTGGTCGCTCAGTTCCCGACTGGTTGGTCGTGAACGCGAACGAGCGCACCATCACTGTTGATGCGTTGCCGAGCCGGGAACAGATCGACACCGAGATCAAAGAACAACTCATCGTCGAGCTCTACTCCAAGTAGAACTCGCGAGCCCATCGAACACAGGAGCGAACGTGCTCATCACTCAACGCCCCACAATCGAAGAGGAACAACTGACCGACGAACGATCGAAGTTCGTTGTCCAGCCATTGGAGCCCGGCTTCGGTTACACCCTCGGCAACACCATGCGTCGCACGTTGTTGTCGCGTATTCCCGGTGCCGCCATCACGTCCGTGCGTATCGACGGTGTCCAACATGAGTTCTCGACCATCGACGGTGTCGTCGAAGACGTCGTGGACCTGATCCTCAATCTCAAGCAGGTCGTTCTGCGGATCGACTCCGATGAGCCCCAGACGCTGTACCTCTCCGCAAAGGGAGCAGGCGAAGTGACGGCGGGCGACATCAATGCACCGGCAGGTGTCGAGATCACGAACACCGATCTCCATCTCGCAACCATGTCGGCGGGCGGCAACCTCGAAGTCGAACTCACCGCTGAGCGCGGCGTCGGGTACCGAAGTGCCGATCGCAACAAGAAGAGCGACACGATCGGGGTCATCCCGATCGACTCGATCTTCTCACCGGTGAAGAAGGTCGCGTACCGCGTCGAGAACACGCAGGTCGGGCAGCGTACCGACTTCGACAAGCTGATCCTCGACGTCGAAACCGACAACTCGGTCACCCCGGCTGAGGCGATCTCGTCCGCCGGTGGAACCCTCCGAAACCTCTTCGAGCTCTTCGCCGAGATGGAGGAGTACGACGCCCTTGTCCCCGACGAACTCGCACCCGTCGAGGCGTCTGGTCAGGAGCATCTCGACCTTCCGATCGAGGCGCTCGATCTGTCCGAACGTCCACGCAACTGCCTGCGCAGGGCGCAGGTCCAGACGGTCGGTGAGCTGATCGAGAAGACCGAAGAGGATCTTCTCAACATCACGAACTTCGGCATGAAGAGCCTCGAGGAAGTCGTCGCCAAGCTCGATGAGCTCGGTTTCGGACTCAAGAACTATGCGGACTCGGATGCCGAGGGGAGCGTTGTCTGATGCCGACGCCGAAGAAGGGTCCCCGTCTCGGTGGGAGCCCGTCCCATCAGAGAAAGATCCTAGCGAACCTCACGGCATCGCTCATCGAGTATGAGTACGTGACGACGACCCACGCGAAGGCGAAGGTTCTGCGTCCGTATGCCGAGAAGGTCATCACCAAGGCTCGTCGTGGAGATCTCCACGCTCGCCGGACGATCCTCAAGAAGATCGAGAACAACGATGCCGTCACGAAGCTCTTTGACGATGTCGCACCTCGATATGCAGAACGTCCGGGTGGCTATCTGCGCATCACGAAGCTCGGTCCCCGCCGTGGAGACGGTGCCGAGATGGCGAAAGTCGAATTGGTGTAGCGGCGAGCGCAAAGCGCTCGAGATCGAAGATCCAAGATCCCAGATCCCAGGAAGACCGGTCCGGAAGGGCCGGTTTTCTCGTATTGCGGGTCGATAGGATGATGCGATGTTCGACGGCGCCGCTGCTTCTGATCCGATGCCTTTGGGAACCGCCGTCTTCCTCGGCCTCCTTCTCATCGCTGTCGGCGCCATGGTGTTCGAGGTCGGGCGCCGATCCCGCTCAGCCTCTCTCTCCCGGAACTGGTATGTGGGTATCAGGACCAAAGCCACGTTGGCATCGGACGAGAATTGGGAAGCGGCACACCGCGCGAGTGGTGGTCTGCTCATGATCAGCGCCCTCGGGCCGGTCGTGGTCGGGGCGATCGTGCTTCTTGGTCCCTCCAATGCCGTCGGTGCAATCGGGATCCTCGCTGCGCTTGTCTGGCTGGTCGCGTTCGTGATAGCCGCAGGCATCAAAGGTCAGAGGGCGACGGATGTGTCAGGCGGGGCATGACCTGAGGGTCGCTACGGCGGGCCGATGGCGCGTCGGAGAGCGGCGGCGCCTTGGGTGATGGCGCGGTCGACGTCGTATTCGTTGAGATCGTCGAACGGTACCCAGCGGGCGTCGAGCACCTCATCGAGCACGGCGATCTTCGTCGTTCGAGCGTGAAACCCCATGGCAAGGTCGATGTGGATATGACCCGGTTCATGTTGTCTCGCCGGTATCGGGTGAGCGTCGATCCTGACGAGGCTGGTTCCGACCCGTGCCATGTCGGAAAGGCCGGTTTCTTCTGTGACCTCACGTCGAGCAGACGCCTCGATCGACTCGTCACTCGGCTCGATGTGGCCTCCCGGCTGCAACCATCGACCCAGTTTTTCGTGATGGATGAGGAGCAGTGCGGTCTTGTCGGGTGACATCACGAAGCTACTCGCCGTGAAATGGCCCGGATCGAACTCAGAACGTGGCCACATCGGCCGATTGGTCTCAAGTGCCGCCCGGGCGATCCCGACCGAGACATCGTCGCCATCGGGTATGTAGCGGTCGATGATCGAGTGGATATCGGTTGGCCCGTGCACGTGGCCAAGGTAGCCGGTTGGCGAGCAGCCGGAACCGGTGCACGGAACGCTGGAACAGGACGTCTTCGCAGTAACCTCACGGGCGCCTACCGAGGGGACCCCTTGGGCGTCGTTTTCCACCGCCTATTACAAACCATCAAGCTTGAGCGCGATGCGTTCGTCTGGATGGACTTCAACGACCGCGCCACCGGAGACGCCGCGATTTTGGTTGTCGGGACGCAGATCCTGATCTCGCTCGGTGTGGGTGTTTCGCTTGGCAGCCTGCTCAACCCGCTCACCCTCATCCAGGTGCTGATCTCGGCCGCCTTCTTCTGGGTCATCTATTCGGGAGCGGTGTACGCCATCGTTCGGTACCTGTTCGACGGTCACGGCATGTTCCCGGTCTTCCTCCGTGTGTCTGGGTTCGCCTATCCGACGCTGCTTCTGTTGGTCTTCTCGAACTACGTCTCGGACAACTTTCTCGTCATCCTTCTGCTCGGTGCTCCATGGTTCGTGCTGATCGTCGGCCGTGGTGTGACGTACATCGCCGATCTCCACGCCCCGAAAGCCCTTGCGGCTGCGATCGGGGGATACGTTGCGGTGACGGTCATCCAGCTGATCCTCGGCGGCCTCCGGTTGGTCTGATGCCGAACTATCGGCTTGACATCGCCTACGACGGAGCACATTTCTTCGGGTATGCGATCCAGAAGGACCAGGTCACCGTCCAGGGCGAAATCGAGCGGGCGCTTCGTCCCCACACCGCGGGTACCCAGACGTTCGTTGCGGGCCGCACCGACCGCGGTGTCCACGCAACGGCGCAGGTGATCTCGTTCACGAGCAGGGAGATCGATACCGACTATGTGTTGCGATCCCTCAACAAACAGCTCGGTCCGCACATTGCAGCCTTGAGCCTCGTCGAGGCGCCCGAAGACTTCCATGCGAGGTTCTCCGCTACCGGTCGTGCCTATCTGTACCGCGTGTACAACAGCGACATCCACGATCCGTTGCGTGCGGCGAGGTCGTGGCACGTCCGCGAACCGCTTGACGTCGACGCGATGAATGAGGGGATTGCGCACCTCGTCGGTGAGCACGACTTCGCCGCACTGTGTCGGCGATATCAGGACAGGACGACCGTGCGCAGGATCCATTGGGCGCAGTGGCGCCGCGACGGCGACGACTTGGAGCTGTCCATCGGGGCGAAGGCGTTCTGTCACCAGCTCGTTCGTTCCGTTGTGGCCCTTGCTGCCGATGTCGGGAAGGGCGGCACGGAACCGGGAGAGATCCCATCGATCCTCGACTCAGGGGATCGCTCCCGTACGAAGGGCGTAGCGCCGGCCCATGGTTTGACGCTTGTCGCCGTTGCCTACGACACGCCGCTCGCGAGACCATCGTGGGTCGTCGGGGTCTAGGTCGGGCTGCATCTTCGTCCTCCCGGATGTCTGCATGGCAGCCAGCACGGGAAACCTGAATCGGTCTACTTGATGGCGTAGCCGTCGAGGGCCGACAGGATCTGATCGAAGTGCGCGTGGCTTCGGGTTTCGATCGACAGGGTGATCTTGACGGTTCCGAACTCGAGTCCGGTGCCTTCTCTGTGATGCTCGACGGACAGCACGTTCCCGCCGCGGTTCCCGACCCGATTGAGGACTTCTGCGAGCTGGCCGGGTTCATCGGGGATCACGACGCTGAATGAAGCGAAGCGCCCCCGCTCCTCCAATCCGTGACGGACGACGGAGTCGAGGAGCAACAGATCGACGTTGCCACCGGAAAGAACAATCGCCGTCTTCCCGGTGTTCGATATCGCCCTGTTCAGCACGGCGGCAACCCCCACCGCGCCCGAGGGCTCGACCAGATACTTTGCCCGTTCGAGAAGCAGGGCAACGGCCTCGGTGATCTGTCCGTCGGACACGGTCACGAGATCATCGACGAGACGCTCGATGATGTCGAAGCACCGTCGAGCCGGTCGCGACACCGCGATCCCGTCGGCCACGGTCGGGGAGCTCTCGATCTGGACCGGATTCTGTGTCTCGCGGGCGCGCAGATAGGTAGGGACGGCTTCACTGCTCACACCGATAATCCTGACGTCGGGTCGGATGGCTTTGATCGCCACTGCCGCGCCGGAGATCAGGCCACCTCCACCGAGCGGGATCACGACCGTGTCGACATCCGGCACCTGTCGGATGAGCTCGAGACCGAGCGTTCCTTGACCCGCGATGATGTCCGGATCGTCGTATGGATGAATCATCGTTGCGCCTGTCTCGGAGGCGAACGCCTGCCCGAGATCGGTCGACTCGGCGAGGTCAGTCCCTTCCAGGCGCACGTCCGCTCCGTACTCCGAGGTTGCAGCGACCTTCGGTATTGCGGCATTTTCGGGCATGAACACTGTTGATGCGATTCCGAGCTCTGCCGCGGCGAGTGCCACTCCCTGGGCGTGGTTGCCGGCTGATGCCGCGACCACGCCAAGGCGTTGTTGCTCATCGGGAAGTAGCGATAGGGCGTTCATGGCGCCGCGGATCTTGAATGAACCGGTCCGCTGCAGGTTCTCAGCTTTGAGGAGGACATCGCTGCCGACAAGTCGTGAGAACGAGGTGGACGGGATGGTCGGGGTTTCGAGCACCACGGACCGCGTCCGTTCGTGTGCTGCTTCGATATCGTCCAGACTGATGGGCATCCCCGGAACGCTAGCGGCGGAACGAGTTCAAGCCTCGGCACCCAGCTCGTCGGTACGCCGGGGTGGACGCGAAAAGTCGCCGATTCAATTGCCGTTTGGCGTCATGGGCCGATACCATGTGCCTTCGGCTCCGGACGGAGCCCATTTCCTGACGTCTCAAGGGGTAGTTACCCGTGAAGCCAAAGCTCCAAACGACATACACGCCGAAGGCGAGCGAGATCGAGCGCTCGTGGTATGTCATCGATGCCGACGAAGTTCCTCTCGGACGCCTTGCATCCGAGGTTGCCCAGGTACTCCGTGGGAAGAACAAGCCGACCTATGCGCCGCACATGGACGGAGGCGATTTCGTCATCGTCGTGAACGCCGACAAGGTGCACGTGTCCGGCAACAAGGAGATCGAGAAGATCTACTACCGACACTCCGGTTTCCCCGGTGGTCTTCGTGCCCAGACGCTTTCCCAGATCCGTGAGAACCAGCCGGAGCGCATCGTCGAGACCGCCATCCGCGGCATGCTGCCGAAGAACCGTTTGGGTCGCCAGATGATGTCGAAGCTCAAGGTGTACGCGGGCCCGGACCACCCACACGCCGCCCAGAAGCCCGAGACGATGACCCTCAAGTACCGAAAGGTTGATGCCTGATGGCAAAGCCAAAGCCACTCGTTCAGACCACCGGTCGTCGCAAGAGTTCCGTAGCTCGTGTGCGCCTCTACGAAGGCACGGGTACCTACTCGCTCAACGGTCGACCGCTCGATGACTACTTCAAGGACCCCGCTCTCCGCGGTCGTGTGACGGAGACTTTCCGTGTCGCGGACCGCGAAGGCACGTATGACGTCCATGCGACTCTCCACGGAGGAGGGACGACCGGTCAGAGCGACGCGCTCCGGCTCGGGATCGCTCGTGCGTTGATCGCAATCGACGCGGAACTGCGGCCAGCCCTCAAGAAGGAAGGCATGCTCACTCGTGACGACCGAAGGGTCGAACCGAAGAAGTACGGCCTCCGCAAGGCACGTCGCGCACCTCAGTTCACCAAGCGGTAGGGTGCCTGCGGGTCTCGTGCCCGGAGGAGTTCGATCTGCATGGATTCGCAAACGAAGCGTCTATTCGGTACCGACGGTGTTCGTGGCGTCGCAAACACTGAACTGACTGTCGACCTCGCCACTGGCCTCGCCAGGGCGGCCGGATCGACGATCTCAGGACCTGTCGCGATCGGTCGGGACACCAGACGTTCAGGGACGATGCTCGCTGCCGCGACCGCGGCCGGATTCAACAGCGTCGGTATCGACACGGTCGACCTCGGCATCATTCCTGTCGGTGGCGTGTCGCGACTCGTCCGGGACTCCGGGGCCGCCCTCGGTGTCATGATCTCGGCCTCCCACAATCCGGCAGCGGACAACGGCATCAAGTTCTTCGGCAAGGACGGTGCGAAACTGTCGGACGCGAGCGAGGCCGAAATCGAGGCTCGCTATAGGTCCGGGGAGTCGTACCCGCGACCCGTCGGATCCACGGTCGGCATGCAGACCCAGATGACGGACGCAACGCAGCGGTACGTCGACAAGATCGCTCAGACGGTCGGCTATTCGATGCGTGGCCTGGAGTTCATCGTCGACTGCGCCAACGGGGCTGCGTTCGCCGCGGCCCCAGAATTGTTCTCGAAGGTCGGCGCTTCGGTCGAGATCGTCGCCGACATGCCGGACGGGATGAACATCAACGACGGTGTCGGTGCCACGCACCCGGAGACGCTCGCAAAGCTCGCAAACGGACGAGTAGGCCTCGCGTTCGACGGCGATGCCGATCGGCTGATCGCGGTCGACGAGGACGGGGCAGTGTGCAACGGCGACGTCATCATGGCGATCTTCGCCAAGTGGCAGCACGAACGCGGAAAGCTCAAGCACGACAAGGTCGTGGCGACGGTGATGTCGAACCTCGGATTCCACCAAGCGATGGCCCGGCTCGATGTCGAGGTCGTCGTGACCCCGGTGGGCGACCGGAACGTCGTCGAGTCCATGCGCGCGACGAAGGCTGTCGTCGGTGGCGAACAGTCGGGGCACATCCTCCTCGAGGATCGCTCGACGGGCGATGGACTACGCACGGCCCTCAGGCTCATGGAGGTGATGGCCGCGACCGGCCAGGAACTCCGGGAACTGCGAACGGTCATGGTCGAACTCCCACAGGTCCTCGAGAACGTCAGGGTCGCCACCAAGGACGGCTGGGAAGAGAACGAGGACATCTCCTCGGCCATTCAGGATGCTGAGCGTGCACTGGGGCCGCGCGGCCGCATCCTCGTTCGCCCCTCAGGCACCGAGCCGCTGATCAGGGTCATGGTCGAGGCACCGTCGGAGGGCGAAGCCAGGGAGATCGCCGACGCTGTCGCTGCGACCGTGAAGGAACAGCAGGGCTGACCGGCTGCCAGGCGTGGGCTACTCCGCGATGAGACAGGCCCAAAACCGTTTCATGCCCTATTCTGTACACCACAGAACAACCAGACAGTGAGATACAACCAGTCCAGCGCCCGCCCTCGGAAACCGAGGCGACGAGGAAGAGGGAGTATCGAAACGTTCGGCGGATGCCCTCTCGGCCGGTCACGGTCGTGACGATGTGGGGCAAACCCGGGGAGTGATCCTCGAAACAGAGACCACATCGAAGTGATGGACCTGCTCACCGCAGTGTCCGAGCAGCAATCTCCCTGTCATAGCCCACAAGGAGATGACGCGCGTGTGCGGAATCATGGGATATGTCGGCCCACAACAGGCCGGACCGATTCTCGTCGACGGACTGAGAAGACTCGAATACCGAGGCTATGACTCGGCTGGGATCGCCGTTTCGAATGGTGCGATCGGTGTGCGCAAAGCGCAAGGAAAGATCGTGAACCTCGAGACGTTGTTGGATTCCGATCCGCTCGACGGGTCGGTCGGAATCGGTCACACACGGTGGGCCACCCACGGTGCGCCGACGGATGCCAACGCCCACCCTCACACCGATCCGAGTGGCGAGTTCGTCGTCGTCCACAACGGGATCATCGAGAACTTCCAATCCCTGCGTGACGAGCTGCTTGCGTCCGGCGCCGAGTTCTCGAGCGAGACGGATTCCGAGATCCTGGCGCACCTCGTCGCCCGTGAATACGACGGTGACCTGGTCGATGCCGTTCGGAGGACGGTCGCCCTTTCCGAAGGCGCGTACGCGATGGTTGCGATGTCCAAACGCGAACCCCGCAAGATCGTCGCCGTTCGCAAGATCAGTCCATTGGTCGTCGGGCTCCGAGATGGCGAGACCTTCCTCGCCTCAGACATCCCTGCCGTGCTCCACCACACCAGGTCGTTCATGATCATCGAGGACGACGAGATGGTTGTCGTCACCGAGGACGGTGCGACGGTCGAGACCATTGCGGGAGAGCCGGTCGACCGCGAGGTCATACACATCGATTGGGATGCCGAACAGGCAGAAAAGGGTGGCTATGAGCACTTCATGCTCAAGGAGATCTACGAGCAACCGGCCGTCGTGACCGAAACGCTTGCAAGTCGGCTCGTCGAGGACGCTGGAGTGTGGCTTGAGGATGTCGGATTCGACGATGCCTACGCAGCCGACATCGGACGGGTATGGATCACTGCCTGTGGCACGGCGTATCACGCCGGGCTGATCGGTCAGGAGATCTTTCGACGGGTGCTCCGTGTGCCGGCGAACGTCGAATATGCGCACGAACTCAGATACGCAGACCCGATCATCGGACCGAACGAACTCACGATTGCCATCTCCCAGTCGGGTGAAACCGCGGACACACTTGCCGCTGCGAGGCTCGCCGTCGACAAAGGGTCTCGCATGCTTGCGATCACGAACGTCGTCGGATCCACGCTGTCGCGCTACGCGGATGACATCCTCTACACCCGCGCCGGCCCCGAGATCTCGGTTGCATCAACGAAGGCGTACATGGCGATGCTCATCGCCCAGTACCTCTTGGCGCTGCGAATCGGTGCGGCGCGGGGGACCGTCGACGCCGAACTCGCAGCCAAGGTGTCGCACGGTCTGCATCTCATGCCTGCGGCCCTTGAGGAAGTCCTGAGCCGTGCAGGGGAAGCAGAGAAGGCGGCGGCACTGGTCGCCGATGCCGAAGACATGTACTTCATCGGACGGGGTCTCGACTACGCGATCGCGATGGAGGGGTCGTTGAAGCTCAAGGAGATTTCCTACCTTCACTCCGAGGCCATGCCGGCGGGTGAGCTCAAGCATGGAACGCTTGCCCTCATCACCGACAACGTACCGGTCGTCGTGATCCTCACCCAGCGCGACGTGTACGACAAGACGATCTCAGCGGTTCAGGAGGTCAAGGCGCGAGGGGGCAAGATCATCGCCGTCGCATACGATTCCGACACGGAGATCGAAGCGCACGCAGATGTCGTCCTTCGGATTCCCGATATGGAAGACCTGCTTGCCCCGGTTGCTGCGGTCGTACCGCTGCAGCTGCTGGCGTACTACGTGGCGAAGATGCGTGGCCATGACATCGACCAGCCACGGAACCTTGCGAAGAGCGTGACGGTGGAGTAGATCTGAGGTCTCAGATCTCAGATCTCAGATCCCAGATTCCAGATTCCGGATTCCGGATTCCAGGTCTCAGATCTCAGGTCTCAGATCCCTGTCTATGGTCTCACGCCGGTGCGCTTCTTGGGGCCGAGGTCGGTTGCGAGGCGGTGCTGTGATGCGTTGATGAACCGGGAGAGGTATGCCCGCGTCTCGCTCGGGTCGATGATTTCTTCCACTCCGAACGCTTCGGCCGTTCGGAACGGTGAAGAGAATTCGCTCAGCTCCGCCTCGAGTTCCGCCTCCCTGGCCTTGGGGTCGTCTGCGGCAGCGATCTCCTTTCGGAACGCGGCGGCGACACCACCTTCGACCGGTAGCGATCCCCACTCGGCTGACGGCCATGCGATCTTGAAATCGAGACCGTTCTTGTCGGTGGTTCCCATCCCCGCCATGCCGTAGCACTTCCGGATGACGACGGTGAACGACGGAACGGTCGCCTGCAACTCGACATAGACGGATCGCATCCCAGCTCGAAGCGTTGCCTCGCTCTCAGCCTGTGTCCCCACCATGAATCCCGGGACGTCGACGAGGAACACCAGCGGGATGTGGAATGTGTCGCACAGTTCCACGAAGTGCGTCTGCTTGTTTGCCGCGGCGGCGTCGACGGCGCCACCGTAGATCATCGGGTTGTTCGCGACGATGCCAACGACGTGGCCGTCGATCCTCGCGAGGCTGGTGATGATCGCCTTCCCGAATGATGGTTGGATCTCGAAGACCGAATCGCTGTCGACGATCGAGTTGATGATCGTCCGCATGTTGTACGGTTGGCTTATGGATTCCGGGACGATGTCACGCAACCGCTCGTCTGCACGGTTCGGATCGTCGCCGGTGTCGACCCTCGGCGGCAGGCTCCACACGTTGGTCGGCATGTAGGACAGATACCGTTTGATCATCTGGATGGCTTCGTCCTCTGACGCCGCAGCATTGTCGATCGTCCCTGCCGTGTCGACGGCCATCGAAGACCCACCGAGTTCTTCCTTGTCGACGTCCTCACCGAGTGATCGTTTCACGACCGGGGGGCCAGCGGCAAAGACCTGGCTGGTCTCCTTGACCATGACCGAGAAGTGAGAGAGGATTGCACGCCCTGCAGGCCCTCCCGCCGCCGTGCCCATCACAGCGCTGACGACCGGAACGATCCCCATCAGGTCGACCGACGTGTCGAACCCATGGACGCCCGGAAAGACCGAATGGCCGCGTCGGAGCATCGATGTCACGCTTCCGCCGGCGCCGTCGATCAGGTTCACAAGCGGTATGCGATACGAAAGAGCCAACTCCTCGACGAAGCCGCCCTGGCCTCCCTTCTTGCGGTCGCCGCTCCAGCTCGTCCCTCCTCTGATCGTGAAGTCCTCACCTCCGACCGCCACCGGTCTGCCATCGATCGAGGCGAGTCCCATCACGTATGGGGCAGGGGTCACATCGACGAGTTCGCCGTCCTCGTACGTCCCCTGGCCCGTCAGTGTGCCGACCTCGGTGAAGGACCCGTCGTCTGCGAGCAGACCGATCCGTTCACGAACAGTGAGCCGACCATTGTCGTGGTGCCGCTTGACCGACGCCTCGCCACCCAATCGCTGAGCGAGCTCTCGCCGTTGGTTGAGCTCGGCGATTCGCTCGTTCGGTGGGGGTGAGGAGGATTCGGCCATCGGCTAGGACTCCTCGATGATGGCGACGGGTTGGCCCTCGGTGACCGACTCGCCTTCGGACACGAGCAGTTCGAGCACCGTGCCGGCGTCGTCCGCCAGAACCGGGATCTCCATCTTCATCGATTCGAGGATCATGATTGTTGACCCCTCGTCGACCGTGTCACCGACACCTGCGGTGATCTTCCACACCATGCCTGTGACTTCTGCCTTTGCCTCGTAGTTCACCATGTCTCCTGTTGGTCTTCGTCGTGATCGGTCAGTAGCTCGTCGGCCATGCGGACAGGCGATGCTCGCCGATGCCGCCAGTACGGCGTAGCTGGTGGATGTCGAGGAGTCGGATCAGCGCCGATCGGGTGTCCTGGGGTCTGATGACACTTTGCACCGCGAAGATCGAGGCCATGTCCCATACGTCGGTGTCGCCGGTCATCGCTTCCATCGCTTCGTCGAAGCCAGGGTCACCGGGGTCGACGCCGTGCACGACTTTCGCCCCGAATTCGGGGGTCATGAAGCTCACCTCGGCGGTCGGCCACGCAAGGACCTCGTCGGAGTTCTTGCCACCGCCCATGTTGAGGTACGCCTGTCCGTAGCTCTTGCGGATGATGACGCTGATCTTCGGAACCGTCACGAGACTGAGCGCATTCATCATGTTCATGATCTTGCCGGGTGCCCGACGCTTCTCAGCCTCGGTCCCGATGATGAAGCCCGGCGTGTCGACGAGAGAGATGATCGGGATGTTGTACGAGTCGCAGAGGACGAGGAAGCTGGTCGCCTTGTCACAACCATCGGTGTCCATCGCACCTCCCTTGGAGATGGGGTTGTTGGCGAGGATGCCCACGGTCTTGCCATCGAGACGGGCGAGTCCGGTGACCATTGATTTGCCGAACCGTCCCTTGAGTTCGAAGAAGCTGTCCCTGTCGACGATGGCTTCGATCAGTCTGTGGATGTCATACACCTGATTGCGAAGCTCGGGCAG
Source organism: uncultured Acidimicrobiaceae bacterium (assembly GCA_964441975.1). Classification (GTDB taxonomy): domain Bacteria; phylum Actinomycetota; class Acidimicrobiia; order Spongiisociales; family UBA5794; genus UBA5794. Next base: position 15,694 of record CAYTWC010000006.1, read on the forward strand.
ATGCTCGAGGATCGTTGCCATCGCGTCTCCCGAACCGTCGGGAACCGCTGCTTCGGGAGGTGTCTCGCCGTTGTGGGATGGCAAGTAGGAGAGGAACCTCCTGATGTCTTCGATTGCCTCCTCGTCGGTCGACACCACGCGGTCAGCGAATCCTGTCAGCTCCGCATGGATGCGCCATCCTCCGAGGGCCTGTGGGTCGACCTCTTCACCGACCGCGAGCGAGGCCAACAGCGGACTCGACACGGCGAGAACGGCGCCTTTACGCATGACGTTGAAGTCCGACAACACCGAATACCAGGTCGACGATCCGTAGGAATGGCCCAGACACGCCGACGCCCAGGGTGTGTCCCGTGTGCGCAGGTACTGTGACCCGTCCTGCCCGAGCAGGCTTCCCATGCCGCGCGATCCCATGTGGTCCGGCATACGGGCACCGGTCGATTCTCCGAGGAACACCAGGGGCATGCCCCGTTGCTTCGAGAATCGCTTGATGTGCGAGACCTTCTTGGCGTTGGTCGCGCTCGATGAGGCACCCTTGACCGTGAAGTCGTTCGAAACGACGCCGACGGGTCTTCCACCGATCGAACCGAAGCCCGAGACCTTGCCGTCAGCCGCCGTCTTGCCGCGGTCCTCCGCACGGGTTGCCGATTCGGCGAGCAATCCGGATTCTGAGAATGACCCCGGATCGAGAAGAAGGTCCACGCGCTCGCGTGCATTGAGAATGCCGGCTTCTGCGCGCTTGGCGAGCTTGGCTTCTCCACCCATCAGCCGGGCGGACTTCTCCCTGTCCTCGAGCTCGTCGAGCAGGTGCTCGTGCGGTCCGGTGTCAGCCATTGCCGTCTTCTCCCTGCTGCTGGATGACTCCCGATTCGATCAGTTCGGTCACTCGATCGGGCTTCATTCCGAACGTGTCCTCAAGGATGCTCCGGGTGTCGGCACCGGATTCGCCACCGGCGAACCGGATGCTCCCTGGCGTCTCCGAGAGCCGCGGGACGACGTCGGCCATCGCGACAGATCCGAATTCGCGATGGCGGACATCCACGATCGACTTTCGGGCAGCGATGTGTGGATCGGCGAACAGGTCGGCGACGTTGTTGATGCGTGAAACAGGGACGGTGTGTTCAACGAGGGTTCGTTCGATCTCCGCAGCGGTTCTGGAGGCAGTCCATTCTGCGATCATCGCGTCAAGCTGCTCATGATTGGTCGATCGGTCGACGGCCTTCGCGAACCGCGGATCGGTGTCGAGGTCTGTTCGGTCCATGGCAGCTGTCAGGCGGACGAATACAGAGTCCTGTGGCGCTGCGATATGGACGAAGTCGTCGTCGGAGGTGGGGTAGAGGTTGTTCGGTGTGCTGTTCGGCAGCCGGGATCCAGATCGTTCGGCAATGTGGCCAAGACGGTCGAAGGCGGGGATCCACGGTTCTACGAAGCTCATGGCACCTTCGTAGAGGGCCGCATCGACGACTTGACCGCGCCCGGTCGTGTCTCTCGAAAGGAGCGCGAGGGTCACCCCGAACGCCGCGTAGAGACCGGTGAGATAGTCGGTGAGCGACGTTGCAATTCGTGACGGTGGGCGATCGGCGTCTCCGGTCAGATAGCGAAGGCCGCTCATCGCTTCTGCGATGACCCCGTATCCGGGGCGGTCGCGATACGGTCCGTCCTGACCAAATCCGCTGATGCGAGCCAGGACAAGTCCGGGATTCAACTCGGACAGTACCTCGTAGCCGAGACCCCATCGTTCCAGCGTTCCTGGTCGGAAGTTTTCGACCACGACATCGCACGACCCGACCATGTCCCGTACAAGCGCCTGGCCTGCCTCCTGGCGGAGATCGATCGTGATCAGTCGCTTCCCTCGCAGGATGCTGGCGGCGTAGAGGGATTTTCCATCGTCCCGCTTGCCCATGGTGCGTACCGGGTCACCCCCGGGCGCTTCGACCTTGATGACTTCAGCTCCGAAGTCGGCAAGGAGTCGCCCACAGAACGGTGCAGCGACCGTCGAACCCAACTCAAGAACGCGAATCCCGGCGAGGGGGGGATTGTGATCGCCTGGTGTCATGTGGGTGTGGGCCTGTCGGTCGGGGACCGTGTCGACAATAGCAGGATTGTCAACAATCTTGTCAACGTTGTGTATGCTGCCCACCATCCTTCGCGGAACAGGTCGCGAACCAACCCTGGAGACACAGACGCATGCTGGCCATCCCACAGAATGCCATCGGGAGCACGATCGTCGCATCCCGTGCGACACGGACCCGAGCGATCACGATCGCGCTCGTCGTCGGATTCGCGATCGTCACCGGACTCGCCGCGCAGGTAAAGATCCCGCTCGGATTCACACCCGTTCCGATTGCAGGTTCGACATTCGCGGTGCTGCTGTCGGGGGTGGTCCTCGGCTCGCGTGCGGGCGCTGCGAGTCAGCTGCTGTATGTCCTGCTCGGAGCGATCGGTTTCCCGGTCTTCGCCGGTGGCACGTCCGGATGGGACGTCCTATCCGGTCCGACGGTCGGGTACCTCGTCGGGTATGTGGTTGCCGCCGCCGTGATGGGACGCATGGCCGAGATCAGGGCTGATCGGAGAGTTCGCACCGCGATCCCTGCCTTTCTCGTTGGGTCGGCGATCATCTACGTGTGCGGAACAGTCGGTCTGATGGTCGTCCTCGGCGTCAATCTTGCCGAAGCGTTCCGCCTTGGTGTCAGTCCGTTCATCGCCGGCGACATACTCAAAGCCGTGCTCGCAGGGCTGATGTTGCCGGGTGCCTGGGCCCTGGTCCGGCGACTCGGGCGGTGAAGCCCTCAGGGCACAGGGTCTCGGTGATCCATGGCCGATGAGCCGTCTGTGACCGGGTCGGAGATCGACGAGCATTCATCGGCACCTGTGTTGACAGGTGTCGTGATCGCCGCGACTACGGCGGTCGCCATGCTGCTCGGCGAGTTCGTCGCGGGGGTGAACGGTGTCGTCATCGCCCTGATCCTCGGACTCGTTCTCGCGAATGTTGGGTTTCGGCGGTCGCCGGACGAGCGGGTCACGAGTTTCGTGTTGGGGCCATGGCTCAAGACATCAATCGTGTTGCTGGGAGCCGGCGTCGACCTTGCCCTTCTCCAGAACATCGCCGGTCGGATTCTTGTCGTCATCGCGATGGGAATCGCGACCGGGATCGTGATTGCGTACTTCGTCGGCAGGGCGCTGAACATCGGACCGCGTCCGTCGATCCTCATCGGGGTCGGGACGGCGATATGCGGTGCGTCAGCGATTGCTGCGGTCGCTCCGGTCATCGGGGCGAAGAAGAAGGAGATCGCCATCGCGCTTGCCACCATCTTCACCTTCAATGCTCTGGCGTTGCTCACGTATCCGATCCTTGGAGCATGGATGGGCCTCGATCAGACGACCTTTGGTGCCTGGGCGGGGATCGGCGTGCACGACACGGCGACTTCGATTGCCACCGGCTTTGCCTACGGCGAGGCCTCCGGCGAGATCGCAACGATCACGAAGCTGACCCGAACACTGTTTCTCGTGCCGGTGATGCTGTTTCTTGCCTCCCGCGCGCGCGATCACGGGGGCAGCGATCAGCGGACGCGCCGGTTCACATACTCGGTCCCTTGGTTCATCATCGGTTTCATCGTGCTCGCTGTGGCGAACACAGCCGGTGCTTTGGGCTCTTTCGGCGACGTGCTCAACGACGCAGCCAAGGTTGCGATCGTCGCCGTCGTGGCCGCAACGGCTTTGTCGATCCGAATTCGCGAGACGCTCGGTCTTGGCAGGGATGTCGGCATCGCTGGAATGGCGACCAGCGTGGCAGTCGGTGTCGTTGCGCTCGGAGCGCTGGTGCTCCTGCTCTGAGCGGGCAGACCTCGGCCACCGATTGGCTCTACCGCGAACGTAGGAATCCGCTGATCCGTTGCACCGCAGTCCTGAGCGAATCCATGTCCGAGGCGTAGCTGAGCCGCACATGCCCCTCGCCTCGTTCGCCGAAGCTTGTTCCTGACAGGACGGCGACGCCGGCGTCTGCAAGAAGCCGGGTCTCGAACTCGTCTGATGTCATTCCCGTCTCGGTGATGTTCGGGAACATGTAGAACGCACCGTCGGGTTCCGTCAGCGAGATCCCGGGTATCGCTGTCAAGGCGTCGAACAGATACTCGCGTCGGTCGGCGAACGTCGAGATCATCGCATCCACAGCCGACTGTGGGCCGTTCAGCGCCTCGATCCCGGCGATCTGGACCGCGGCTGGAGCACACGAATTGCTGTTGATCTGGAGTCGCTCCGCTGCTTCGATCAGGGACGACGGCCAAAGGCCCCACCCGAGCCGCCACCCGGTCATGGCGTAGGTCTTGCTCCATCCATTGAGGATGATCAACCGATCGCGGATCGACTCGAACTCGACCATGCTCACGTGCTGTGCATCACCGTAGACGATCTGCGAGTAGATCTCGTCGGACAGGACGAACACATCGGGGAACGCCTTGAGCCCGTCGACGATGGCCGCGAGGTTGTCTCGCCCGATGACGCCACCTGTCGGGTTCGCCGGGCTGTTGAGAATGATCAGTCTCGTCCTCTCGTTCACGAGCGAGAGAAGGTCGTCTGGATCGAAATCGAACCCCGCCGACTCGCGCAGTGGGATCGGCACGGCGGTTGCTCCCGCGAACTCGATCATCGAGCGGTAGATCGGGAAACCCGGATCGGGATACAGGACCTCGGTTCCCCGGGATGCGAGCATCAGGAGCGCGAAGAACATCGTCGGTTTTCCCCCAGGAACGATCATCACGTTCTCGGGATCCGGTTCGACGCCGTAGCGGTTCGAGATGTCGTCGACCACGGCGGTCCGAAGCTCGAGCAAACCCTTCGCGGGGGTGTAGGCGTGCCATCCGTCGTCCAACGCACGCTTGGCCGCATCGACGATGTTCGAGGGCGTGCGCGCATCCGGGGCTCCGATACCGAGATTGACGATGTCATGTCCTGCGGACCGCATCGCTTCGACACGGGCCAGGACACCAAAGGCTGACTCCGTGCCAAGCCGGCTCATACGTTCGGCAAGCGGCATGCGTTCCTTCGGGTTGCGTGGGGTGCGTCGTGAAGATTGTACGGCCCGAGATGGCGAGAGCGCCGCGTCGCTGCGTCGTCGCGATGCCGGTGGCAGGATGCGGGGGCGAAGACACGGTGCAACTGGAGGACGTGATGGCAGTAGCGATAGAACAGACGGGCCACGTGGCAACGGTCGTCCTGAGCAGACCAGAGGTCCGCAACGCAGTAGATGGCCCGACCGCTGATGCCCTGCACGCATCGATGGAACGTCTCGATCGCGACGAATCGGTAGGAGTCGTCGTGTTGTGGGGTGACGGCGGCAACTTCTGTGCGGGCGCGGATCTCGCCGCGCTCGGCACCGAACGTGGCAACAGACTTGCTCCGGACGGTCAGGCGCCCATGGGGCCGACACGACTGGTGATGTCCAAGCCGCTGATCGCGGCTGTCGAGGGCTACGCCGTCGCGGGCGGTCTCGAACTCGCCCTCTGGTGTGACCTGCGCGTCGCTGCAGAGACGGCGAGATTCGGCGTGTTCTCGCGTCGGTTCGGAGTGCCGCTCATCGACGGAGGAACGGTGAGGCTCCCGTTGATCGTCGGCTACGGGCACGCGATGGACATGGTCCTGACCGGTCGCGAAGTGCTTGCTCGGGAAGCCAAGGAGATAGGGCTGATCAATCGGATCGTTCCTGAAGGAGCGGCGCGCGCGGAAGCCGAACTGCTCGCAGCACACATCGCGAGCTTTCCGCAGACATGCCTGCGCAATGATCGCCGATCACTGATGGAGAGCATCGGCAAGCCCGTTGCGGAATCGATGGCCGTCGAGTTTCGTCTGGGATCGGCCACTCTCGACAGTGGTGAGACCGCGGCGGGCGCCGCTCGATTCGTGGCTGGCCAGGGGCGTCACGGGAGCTGACATCGGCCGTCGTGCGTCATCGGTAGGCTGACCCGATGGAAATCATCGGTCTCGGCGTCGATCTTGCGGAGGTGTCTCGGGTGAGGCGTCTGCTCGGGAAGGACCCCGAACGTTTCCGTCGTCGCTGTTTCACGGATGACGAATGGGCGTACGGTCAGCGGTTCGCCGATCCTTCGGAACGGCTGGCAGCGAGGTTTGCCGGCAAAGAAGCTGTCATGAAGTCGATGTTCACCGGGTGGCGTCGCATACCGTGGAAAGACATCGAGATCACAGGCGGCGGACCTCCGAAGGTCAACCTGAGTGGGATCGCCGCACGTCGCGCCGAGATGCTCGGAATCACCGACTTCAAGATCACGATCACTCACACCGGAGACACTGCCCTTGTGTTCGTGGTCTCCGTGGGGGAGCACAAAGGATGAGACCTGTTCTGTCGGTTGCCGAGATGCGGCGGGTTGATGCCGAATCGGCGGTGGACGTGGATGTGCTCATGGATCGTGCCGGGCACGGCGTCGCTCTGGTGGCCGCCGAACTCGGGGCCGGATATGGCTCGACCGTGCGAATCCTGTGCGGGAAGGGAAACAACGGCGGTGACGGATACGTCGCGGCGGTGTATCTCGCTCAACGTGGTGCGACCGTGATCGTCCACGCTCTCGGCCGCCCTGGCCCCGAGTCGCCGGCGGGTCGGGCCATGCGGCGGGCGGAGCGAACCGGCGTGAGGATCATTCCGTTGGCCGAGCCGTTTCCTGCCGATTTCGTGATCGACGCCGTCTTCGGGACCGGATTCAGAGGAACACTCGACAGTCAGATCGCTGCGTGGACGGAGACCGACGCGGTCGTGGTGTCGGTGGACATCCCGTCCGGCCTCGATGGCGACACTGGAACTGTCAGCGGACCCGTCTTCGTCGCGGACGCAACAGTCGCTTTCCATGCTCTGAAGTCGGGGCACCTTCTCGGAGAGGGTCCAGAGGTGTGTGGCGAGGTCGTCGTCGTCGACATCGGACTTTCGGGGGGCGACCCCGACCTCCTTGTCATGCAACGCCACGACGTCGCCATCCCACGTCGTCGTCGTGAAACGCACAAGTGGTCGGCCGGTGCCGTTGCGGTTGTCGGCGGGAGGCCGGGGCTCACGGGTGCGGCGGGTCTGGCCGCCGTCGCCGCGTTGCGGGCAGGAGCAGGGGTATCGAATGTGGTGAGTACACCAGACACGAACGCGAGCTATCAGTCGCAGCATCCCGAGATCCCGGTGATGCTCTCACAGGGGAACACAACCGTCGCGGATGCCGAGTCACTTGCCGGCCGGCTCGGCCGGTTCGACGCTCTCGTGGTCGGTCCCGGTCTTGAACCGGCATCGTTCGAATTCGTGTCGACTTTGGTCAACCGATTCGGCGGCGCGGTGGTTTTGGATGCCGGGGCTCTCAACGCGGTACCCGACGCGACTGCCATCAAACGACCG